>JAQGPC010000028.1 GCA_028293285.1 Pedosphaera sp. | reverse complement strand
CGCCCCACTGGCAACCGGTGCGCAGCACAAACAAAATCGCATTCATCGCGCTACGATCCGGCACCCGTGGTCGATGACAACCCAAGGGATGCGCCTTGCGCGGCGGCAAAAACCGTTCCATCTCCTGCCATAACTTGTCGGAAATACGACACCCATCGTCCTTAATCATCAAACCCATAGCCACCTCCTCATCCCAACCTGCTTCAGGCCAAGATTTCAGCCATGAGGAATATTCCTACCGGGATAGGCTCTTAGCCACCACCATGCTTAACCGCGGCGCAGACGGTTTTGTGATTGATGCCGAAGCAGAGTGGGAAAGTGGTCAGTTGGCCAACGCGGGTACCAAAGCCACCCAGTTATGCCAGGGAATCAAGAACGCTTTTCCGACCCGTTTTCTGGCGCACTCACCTTTCATGTATATCAGTCTGCACAGTTCGTTTCCTTACAAACAATTCGGCCTGCTCTGCGATGCCGTGATGCCTCAGGCGTATTTCACCAGTTTCGGAATTAGCCCGAGTCAATGTGTGACCGATATGGATCGTGAATGGCGTAACTGGCAGAATTCCTTGACGGGTACTGATCGAAACGCAATCAAACCTCTTGTTCCAGTTTGTCAGGGTTGGAACGTCTCCAGCTCTCAGACTACCACGGGAGCTGAAATCACGACCTTTATTAACGGCATAAAGAATGATGCCAATCCTGCCTCTGTGGGTGGCTATAAAGGGGTGAACTTTTGGCGGGCCGACTTGCATACTGCTGACATGTGGAATGCCATTGGGGCAGCTACCATCGGCGGTGGCGGCAGCACAGTTAGCGACATTATCATTGATAATCCAGCCGCCACAGTGGTGGGAACCTGGTCCACTGGCACCACTGCCGTAGATCGCTTCGGCAGCGATTACCGGTTCAAGAATCAAGGCACCGGCACATCGTATCTCCGGTTCACATCTAACATTCTAACCGCTGGCCATTATAACGTTTATGAATGGCATTCAGTGGGCAGCAATCGCACGACGGGCGCGCCTGAAGTGGTGGCCTTTAACGGTGGCACGCAGACTTTCATCGTCAATCAACAGGTGGGTGGCGGCCAATGGAATTTGTTGGGTAATTTCAGCTTTGCGACTGGAACGGCTGGCAGCGTGAAGATTACCGATGCGTCGGCAGGCAGCACGCTGGTTGTCATTGCTGATGCCATCAAGTTTGTTTACACGGGGCCATAATTGTCGCTGAAGAAATAGCAAATAACCCAAGTCATCTTGCCGCCTCTTTGAGAGGCGGTTTTTTATTTGGCTTCCACCACATTTGCTGGAATCGCTGCATGGAGATCTACTTCAGAGCGGAAGGCGGTATCACATTTAGATGTAATGGCGAAAAGCGTATCAACAGGAGTAGTATCTCAAATTCTACCCTATTGGTTCAGAAATGTGTCGCAATTTGCAATCTATGAAAACTATAACTCGTGCCTCCTCCACCCTCAGACGCTTGGCTGCCAGCTTGATCGTTCTGTTCTTAACAACCGCACTTAGCCTGTTTGGTCAAGTGCTTGATAATGGGATTGATGCTGCCAACCTTGGCAAGGGTGATTGGATTTATTTCATGTCCGCTGCCACCAACCATCTTGGCGGCAATGTTTCAAGTGTAAACAACGTTGCAACCCTGATGAGTTACGAAAAAAGTCAGGGCATGGCTTATATCATTGTGAAAGCGGGGGATGCTGGCACCGAGTTTCCGACCAGCGGCCCGCAGTTTACCACCAGCCTCGTCAATGCCGCTCATGCTGCCGGGTTGAAAATTTTTGCCTATAGCCGCTCTTGGGGCACCAATGTGACCAGCGAAATTAACCTGGCCACAACCATGTTGAGCCGGGGGGCGGATGGTTTTGTAATTGATGCCGAAGCGGAATGGGAAAGTGGTCAGTTGGCCAACGCGGGCACCAAAGCCACCCAGTTATGCCAAGGCATTAAGAATGCCTTTCCGACCCGCTTTTTGGCGCATTCGCCTTTCATGTATATCAGCCTGCATAGTTCGTTTCCTTATAAGCAATTCGGCCTGCTCTGCGATGCCGTGATGCCGCAGGCTTATTTTACCAGCTTTGGAATCACGCCCAGCCAGTGTGTCAGCGACATGGATTCGGAATGGCGCAATTGGCAGAATTCCCTGACCGGCACTGATCAGAACGCCATCAAGCCGATTGTGCCAGTCTGTCAGGCATGGAATGTGTCGAGCACCGAAACCACGACCGGCGCTGAAATTACCACCTTCATTAACGGAATAAAAAATGATGCGAATCCCGCGTCAGTGACCGGCTACAAAGGGGTGAATTTCTGGCGCGCAGACCTGCACACGGCAAATATGTGGAGCGCCATTGGAGCAGCCACCATCGGCGGGGCTTCTTCACCGCCGGTTATTTCGAGTGTGGCAGCCGGGAGCCTCTCCAGCAGTTCGGCAACCATCACTTGGAACACGGATATTAGCTCGGACAGTGTGGTCAACTATGGCACGACCACCAGCTACGGCACCACCGTCAGCAACGCCAGCCTGGTCATCAGCCACTCCATCAACCTGACTGGCTTGACTGCTGCGACGACGTATCATTATCGGGTCCGCTCCAAAGGCACGGGCACCACCCAAACCACATCCGGTGATTTTACCTTCACCACCAATCCCTCCGGCGTGGTCAGCGACATTATCATTGATAACCCGGCGGCGACAGTCGTGGGCTCCTGGTCCAGTGGCACAACGGCTACAGATAAATTTGGGACTGATTATCGGTTTAAAGCCCAAGGCACCGGCTCGGCCTCCCTCAAATACACGCCCAATATTGTTACCGCAGGCAGTTACAATGTGTACGAATGGCATTCTGTGGGCAGCAATCGCACCACAGGCGCGCCCGAAGTGATCACCTTCAGTGGTGGTTCACAAACCATCACCGTTAATCAACAACTCAATGGCGGACAATGGAACCCCTTGGGAACTTACACCTTCGCCGCAGGGACGGCTGGCAGCGTGAAAATCACGGATGCCTCCGTCGGCAGTTCGCTGGTCGTAATAGCTGATGCCATCAAGTTCGAATTTGTTTCGGGCTCACCCACACCTTCCGCTCCGAGTGGACTTACAGCCACCGCAGCGGGTTCTTCGCAGATCAATCTGGCTTGGACCGATAACTCAGGCATCGAGAACAACTTTGTGGTCGCTCGCAGCACCACTGCGGGCGGGCCTTACACGGACATAGCCATTCTCGCAGCTAACACCACTTCTTACAGTGATACTGGACTATCTGCTGGAACGACTTACTACTATGTGGTTCGCGCAACTAATGGCGGTGGCTCATCGGCTAATTCCAATCAAGCCAGTGCCATCACTGGCAGTACTGTTGCGGACATCATCATTGATAATCCCTCTGCCACCGTCGTTGGCAGTTGGTCCACCGGGACCACTGCGCCTGATCGTTTTGGCGCCGATTACCGGTTTGCCTCGCAAGGCATCGGGGCTGCTTACCTGCAATATGCGCCAAACATTCTTACTCCCGGCACGTATCAAGTGTATGAATGGCATTCTGAAGGCAGTAACCGCACTGCCGGAGCCCCGCATGTCGTTGCTTTTAATGGCGGAACTCAAACACTGAATGTTGATCAGACCATCAGCGGCGGACAATGGAATCTGCTCGGCAGCTTCAGCTTCACCACTGGCACCGGCGGAAACGTGAAGATTACTGATGCCTTTGCGGAGTCAACCCAGGTTGCCATTGCCGACGCGGTCAAATTTGTTTACGCCGGGCCGTAATTATAATTGATCTGGACAGATGTCCCGCCCTGAATCTTTGTTAAACTTAAATCCATCTTCCAATTTGGGAGATGGATTTTTTATGCCCATACGTTTGGCAACATCACTCTTGTTTGTTTGTTAGTACTATTTCCAATGCGAGTTCACATAATAATTTGTGCCCCCTAATTGTTGGAGATACTCTCTCTTTATAATTCTTGGCCTTGGATTTGCTCTCTCATTCAGAGACTTACGCTTTTATCTGAATCTGTAAGTCATCCCTATTACACAAACGTGTAATGGCGGGGAAGTGTCTGCCGGTGTGATGGTTTGTTTGTCTAAGCCCACAAAAATTATGCGCACATCTGTACTTGTAAGTGTTTCACGAGTTACTCAATTCATGAACCGATCACTCCCCTCGTTCTTCGGCAGACTGGTTTCGGTTGGTGTTCTAACTATGGCGTTCGCCGCCCAGCAAGTAAGCGGACAGATTCTGGACAACGGTGTTGAGCCAGCCAATTTGGGCAAGGGCGACTGGATTTATTTTCTTTCCACCGCCACGAATAAACTGGGCGGTAATGTGCCAGCCGTCACCAACGTGGCCAGCCTTATGTCCTACGAAAAAAGCAAGGGTATGAGCTTCATCGTCGTAAAAGCCGGTGATGGCGCCACTATTTTCCCTTCGAGCGGTTCACCGCAGTTTACCACCAGCCTCGTTAATGCCGCTCATACCGCCGGTCTGAAGATATTTGGTTATGACCGCTCCTGGGGCACCAATATTGCCGGTGAGATTACCATTTGCACCAATGCTTTTAATATGGGTGCGGATGGTTTTGTGATTGATGCCGAAGGTGAGTGGGAAAGCTCCAATTTGCCAAACAATACCACTGCGGCCACCCAGTTATGCCAGGGAATCAAGAATGCCTTTCCAACGCGTTTTCTTGCTCATGCGCCCTTTCCGCTCATCAGTCTGCATAGCACGTTTCCTTATAAGCAATTCGGCCTTTATTGCGACGCGGTGATGCCGCAGGACTATTGGAATGACATTGGCGTCACCCCGACGCAGATGGTCAGTGACATGGATACCGAATGGCGCAACTGGCAAAATTCACTGACAGGCAATTTCACCAATGCCATCAAACCAATCGCGCCCATCGGACAGGCGAGCAGCCCGGCCACTGGTGCGGAAATCACCACCTTTGTAAATGCTTTAAAGAGTGATGCCAATCCAGCCACCAAAGGAGGATATCGGGGTGTCAGCTTTTGGCGAGCCGACCTGCACACCACGGATATGTGGAATGGAATTGCCTCCTCATCCATCGGCGGCGCACAAACCAATGCCCCGATCATTTCTAGCGTGGCGTCTGACAACCTTACCGATACCTCCGTCAGCATCAGTTGGTTTACTGACGTTAGTTCGGACAGTGCGGTGGAGTACGGCCCCACCACGGCTTATGGCAATTCAGTTACTAATGCCACCATGACCTTCAGTCATTCCGTTTCCCTGACCGGCTTGACCGCTTCAACCTTATATCATTATCGGGTTAAATCCAAAAACGGCTCCGGGCTTCAAAGCATTTCCGGCGACTTCACTTTCACGACCTTTGCCTTGGGCGATATCATTATTGATAACACTGGCGCTACAGTCGTTGGCGCTTGGAGCACCGGCACGAGTTCAACCGATAAATATGGGGCTGATTACCGATATAAATCTCAGGGGACGGGAGCGGCTTACCTGCAATACACGCCCACCATCAATATTACCGGCAGTTATGACGTTTATGAATGGCACCCGGTGGGAGCCAACCGCACCGTGAGTGCGCCGTACGTGGTCAACTTCAATGGTGGCTCACAAACCATCAGCGTTAATCAGGAAGTCAGCGGCGGCCAATGGAATCTGATCGGCAACTTTAATTTCGCGGTGGGAACCACCGGCAATATACAAATTACGGATGGTTTTGCCGATGCCGGACAGTTGGTGATGGCCGACGGCATCAAGCTTCATTATATGTCGCCACCGGCAGCTCCCAGCGGCCTGGTTGCCACTACAATCAGCGCTTCGCAAATCAACCTGACGTGGACGGATAACTCGCCGGACGAAAGCAACTTCGTGGTGGCTCGCAGCACTACTGCGGGCGGACCTTACACGGACATCGCGACGCTGGCTGCCAATGCGACCACTTACAGCAATACCGGTCTGGCTGCCAATACGACTTATTACTATGTCGTCCGCGCCATTAGCGCGAACGGAGTTTCCCCTAATTCCAATCAAGGCAGCGCGACCACGCTTCAAGTGGCACCCGCGGCTCCAAGCGGTTTGGCGGCCACCGCTGCCAGTTCGACGCAGATCAATCTGACCTGGGTTGATAACTCGAGTATTGAAAATAATTTTATCGTTGCTCGCAGTTCAACTTCGGGCGGCCCATACACCGACATCGCGACCCTGGGGGCCAATGTAACGGCTAACAGCGATACCGGACTTAGTGCCAGCACCACCTATTACTATGTGGTTCGCGCCAGCAACGCCGCCGGTTCCTCCGCCAACTCAGCCCAGGCAAGTGCCACCACCTTAACACCAGTCCCGGCTGCGCCCAGTAGCCTTACGGCAACGGCAATCAAGGCGACCCGCATTGACCTCGCGTGGACCGACAATTCCAATAACGAAAATAATTTCATCGTCGCCCGCAGTGCCACCGCTGGTGGGCCTTATACCGATATCGCGACTCTGGCTGCGAACACGACCGGCTACATTGATAACGGACTGACGGCCAGCACGGCTTATTATTATGTGGTTCGCGCTAGCAACGCCACCGGCTCTTCGCCCACTTCGAACGAAGACGGCATTGCCACGCCGGAAAGTAATCTTTTAATTGATGATCCCTCGGCTCTGCTGGCGGGCAGTTGGAACATCGGTTCCAGTGCGGCGGACAAATATGGCGCGGATTATCTCTTCAAGGCACAGGGAACTGGCGCAGCTTACTCGCAATATTCTCCGTGGATTTCCACAGCGGGCGTTTATCAGGTCTATGAATGGCATGCGCAAGGAGCCAATCGTACTGTGGGCGCGCCGCATATCATCACCTACAATGGGGGATCACAAACTGTGAACGTGAATCAGCAACTTAATGGCGGACAATGGAACCTGCTGGGCACATTCAATTTTGCCGTGGGCAATAGCGGGAACGTCAAAATTACCGATGGATTTGCCGATGTCGGCCAGGTGGTTATCGCGGATGCCATTCAAGTGGTTTATCTGCCGCCACCCGCAGCACCGAGCGCTTTGACTGCAACAACGATCAGTTCATCCCAGATCAACCTGGCTTGGACGGACAATGCAACCAATGAAACGAACCTGATCGTTTCTCGCAGCACCACTTCGGGCGGGCCTTATACGGATATTGCTACGTTGGCCGCGGGCAGCACTTCGTATAATAATACCGGGCTAAGCGCCAATACCGCTTACTATTATGTGGTGCGCGCCACCAATGCCGGTGGGACTTCAGCGAATTCGAATCAAGCCAGCGCGACCACCCTGCCCTTGCCGCCAACCGCGCCGAGTGCCCTGGCTGCCACCACGCTCAGCACAACCCAAATCAAACTGACGTGGACTGACAACTCGGCCAACGAAAGTAATTTTATTGTCGCGCGCAGCACCACCACCGGTGGGCCTTATACCGATATTGCGACACTCGCCGCCAATACCGCCGTTTATACCAATAGCGGCTTGACTGCGAATACCACCTATTACTATGTGGTGCGCGCTACCAACACCGGCGGTTCTTCTGCCAATTCCGCACAGGCCAGTGCAACCACTCCAAGCGGCGTGGCAGATATTATTATTGATAATCCGGCAGCAACGGTCACGGGAACCTGGTCCACGGGCACGAGTTCCACGGACAAGTTCGGAACTGATTATCGTTTTAAAGGCCAGGGAACCGGCACGGCGTTCTTGAAGTACACCCCAACCATTACAACTGCGGGCCACTATCAGGTCTATGAATGGCATTCGGTCGGCGGTAATCGCACGGTCGGCGCGCCTCATGTCATCACCTTCAATGGCGGATCACAAATAATCAACGTGAACCAGCAGGTGAGTGGCGGCCAATGGAATCTGCTCGGAAACTTCCTCTTCGCCGCCGGCAGCACCGGTAATGTCAAAATTACCGATGGCTTCACCGATGCCACGCAAGTAGCCATGGCTGACGGTATCAAACTGGTTTACGTCGGGCCTTAATCGGTCAGGTTTATTCAACTGAACTTGGGAGCCGGTGGTTTTCCACCGGCTCTTTTTTTGCAGAAAAAAGTTGGCCAGCCTTCTTAGACCTTTCGCATTTATTCTAAAATGAGTTAAACTGCCGCCATGCCGCTTTTAGAAATTGAGCAGTTGAAAAAATCTTACGCTTTGCCGGGTGGTGCCCGACACACCGTAATTGATGTTCCATGGTTGACCATCAATGAAAAGTCTCAAGTGGCTTTGCGCGGCGAAAGCGGTTCAGGCAAGACTACTCTGCTCAATCTCATTGCCGGAATCTTGAAGCCGGATGAAGGGCGTGTGGTCGTTGATGGTCAGGAGATGTCGGCGTTAAGTGAGCCGGGACGCGACCGGCTTCGGGCAACGACCATCGGATACATTTTTCAAACGTTCAATTTGCTCCAGGGATACACCTGCCTGGAGAATGTAATGCTTGGCATGTCGTTCGGCCCCGGAGTGGACAAGCCGTTTGCCGAAACTCTTCTGCGCCGCGTCGGGCTGGGAGATCGCTTGCATCATCGTCCACGCCAGCTTTCCACCGGCCAGCAACAACGTGTGGCAGTGGCCCGCGCACTGGCCAACCGGCCGAAGCTGGTTCTCGCGGATGAACCGACTGGCAATTTGGATCACAACAATGCGCGTGAAGCTCTGGCGCTGATTCGTGAAACGTGCAAAGAGAACGGCGCGGCTCTGCTCCTGGTGAGCCATGATCGCGAAGTGCTTGGACAGTTTAAAATGGTGTTCGATTTGGCACGCATCAATAAAGCCCTGAGCAAAGAGACTTCGGAAGAATCGCAGGAAGCACCCCTCCCATGACCATTTGGCACATTGTATTTAAAAGTTTGCGGCAACATCTGCTCTCCACGCTGGTGACGGCGCTTTCCATTGCGCTTGCAGGCGGGTTGTTAATGTCAGTCTGGTCGGTGAAGGAGCAGGCACAAGCCACGTTCACGCAGGTTAATGGTGGATTTGATGCGGTGCTTGGCGCGCGCAGCTCGAAACTTCAACTGGTCCTCAATGCGATATTCCACATGGAGGCATCGCCTGCGAACATGGCGTGGGATGATTACCTCGAAATCAAAAAAAATCCTAATGTCGAATTGGCTGTGCCCATCGCCATGGGTGATAATTATCGCGGTTATCGCATTGTGGGCACCTTGCCGGAATTTTTACAAAAAACGGAATATGCGCCCGGAAGACATTTTGCCCTCCACGCGCCAAGCCGCATTTTTGATGCGACTTTGCGTGAAGCCGTGGTTGGCAGTTTTGCCGCGCAGAAATTGAGATTGAAACGGGGCGATACTTTTCACCCATACCACGGCTTGACCTTCGACGAAAAGGAGGAGCATGCCGAAACGTATGTCGTAGTGGGGATACTCGAACCTTCAAACACACCTGCTGATCGCGTCATTTGGATTCCGCTGGAAGGAGTTCAGAAGATGGGTGGTCATAAGGTCGAATCAGTAGAGGAATTGAGCGCGGTGCTGGTTAAATTAAAAAGTCCCATTGCAGGTAGAACACTCGAACAGTTTTACAATAAGCAAGGCACACGATTGACCTTTGCGTGGCCCATCGGAGCGACCATGGCCGAGTTGCTAAACAAAATCAGTTGGTTCGATAAAGTGCTGGCGCTGGTGGCTTATCTTGTTGCCTTGGTGGCGACCGGCTCGATTCTTGCCAGCATTTATAACTCGATGAATGAACGACGACGGGAGATTGCCATCCTCCGAGCACTGGGCGCGCATCGTGGAACAGTTTTCGGGACGATTGTGCTTGAGGCGGCCACCATTGCTGCGGTCGGTATGCTTATCGGCTTCGGCTTCTATTTTGGCATCATGAGCATAGTCGGGGAAATTGTTCGGGCTCAAACCGGCGTGGTGCTTGATCCTTTCGCTTGGAATCCGGTGTTGGCTTGGGCGCCGGCAGGGATGATTGTGCTGAGTGCGCTTGCGGGAATCGTACCGGCGTTCAAGGCTTACCGCACCGACGTGGCCGAACATTTGCTGCCGATCTCCTAAATGGTGAATACGGCTAACGCCCAACAGTCCAAGAGATAAGGCTCTTGGTGATTGAAACGGGCCAATATTTGGAATATCTGTTATAAACAGTGAAATTGTTATGAACCGCACCTCACGCCATTTTGTAAATGCCTCGCTGCTGGCCTGTGTTGCCTTGGCTATAACTGCGTGCGGCCCCGCTCAAAGCAACACTGAGAAGGATGCCTCGGCTGAGGTTCGCGGTGAACCGATTAATGCTCCAAAGCTTTCCCCTGCTTCTGTGCAGGTTGTGGCAAAAAAAGAATTGGCGCCTAGTATAGAGCCAAAAGCAGTTGCACCAGTTGAGGCAAAGCCGGTAGTCGCCAATCCCGCAACTGAAACCAAGGCTCCAGATAAAGTAGTGCCGCCGGTGATAGCTCAAGCGAAAACAGGAGACCTATTGACGGTTGGCTTTGATAAATTGGCCTCTTACAATTTTGATATTCCTGATGATGCCCCGTTGACCAATCAAACCGCAACGGTTGATAAGGCGGACGAACAAATTCCCGCAAATGTGAAAGCTTTCAATCAGAAGAAAGTTTCCATCAAGGGCTTCATGCTGCCATTGAAAGTGCAGGATGGTTCGGTGACGGAGTTTTTGATCATGAAGGATCAATCAATGTGCTGCTATGGCAACGTTCCGAAAATCACGGAATGGGTCAGCGTCAAAACCACTGGCAAAGGGGTCAAGCCGATCATGGATCAGGCGGTGAGCATTCAAGGAACGCTGCACGTCGGCGCAATGCGGGAGAATGGTTATCTCGTTGGGATCTACCAGATGGATGGCGACAAACTGATCGAGTCGGGCGATTAATCTACCTGCTTACTTCGGCAGCCATTTATCCCAATTTTTTCCGAAGGCTTCCACATTTGACTTGGTCACTGACGTCAGCGGCGAGTTATCCATCGCATTGGCGGGATCTTTTTTGAAATGGAGTTTATTAATGAGATGTTCGACGGAGCGATAGCCATAACCGTAAACATCCTGGGAAAGCAATATTTGCACATGGCCACTGCGGACATAACCAAGTTCCTGCGGCAACGCATCGACGGAGACGCACTTGACCGTGCCAGGCCCCCACTTCAAGGCATTGTCCGTGAACAAAGGCCAACCGCCTAATAATCCCCAACCGGTCACGTCAGGATTTGCCTGCATGACCTGCTCAATTTTTGCAACGGCATCCTGCGGCGTCTCCTTGTGATAGTAAACATCCAGCAATTTGATGCTGGGATGTTTTTTGGCGGCATTACGAAAACCGGCGGCACGCTTTTGGAGATTGGCAGCATTTGGATTTCCATCTATGGCCGCAACCACGCCTTTATCGTTTAGCAATTTTGCCAGTTCTTCGAAAGTTTGCTCGCCACACTTGAAGTCATCAATGCCGAGGGCGACGAAACGTTTACTCGCGGCAGCGTCACCGGAAAACGTGGCGACGGGTATGCCCTGCTTTGCCGCCTTATTGATGGCATCATTTAGTTTATTGGCATCGGAACAACTGATGATGATTCCATCCGCACCGTTAAGCACGAGTTGTTCGATATACTCCGCTTGCTTTTGTGCATCCTCTTCGTTGGGCGTGCGCCAATCGATTTTAATTTTTATTCCATGCTTGGCACCGAGTTCACGGGCAGCATCATTCGCACCGGCATGCGCGGCTTCGAAGAAGGGATTGCCTTGCGATTTGGCAATCATGCCGATTGTGTAGCTTTTCTCTGCGTGTGCAGCAAAGGGATTGGCTGAGATAACAATTACTGCAAGTAAAGAAAGGATGCGCGAGATCATGGGAGCAGCTTAGCCAACAAGTTCATTTTTGGCTATGGATGAAAATAAAAAGAGGCGGCTTTGCGAGCCGCCTCTTGAAAAGTGAACAAACTTTAGCTTCTTGCCTGAACGCGCAAGCCAAGCTTTTCTGGTGCGCTCGCAAACGAGAGCAATCCTTTTTCGGCGGTAACACCAATATAGGGATCGTTAGTAATTAAAATATTACCGTCGATATCCAGATAGTTACATAATTCGGCCAGATGCGCGGCGGCACTGATAAGAATGCTCGTTTCGATCATGCAACCAATCATGGTTTGCAGTCCGGCCTTGCGGGCAGCTTGCAGCTCTTCGTAAGCGTTGCTGACCCAGACGTTTTTGCAGAGCTTCACGTTCACGCCGTGATAGCAATCCACACAATGGGCGACGTCTTTGGCGGTGTGATAAGCTTCATCAGCGATCAATGGTAGCGGAGACCGGGCTTTAAGCCAGGCGAGATCTTTGGGATCAGTGCCGGCCGGCATCGGTTGCTCAATAAATTGAATGTGCCCATCCGTGGCAAGCCACTCGATCATTTCCAGCGCATGTTCCTTGGTCTTCCAACCTTCGTTGGCATCGACGCGCACCCATTTGGTGGGGGCGGCTTCGCGCAAGGCGGCCATGTTGGCTTTGTCGTCGGGACTGCCGACCTTCAACTTCAAGACCGGATATTGTTCTGCCGCGAGCACCTTTTTGCGAATGATGTCGGGCTTATCAATGCCGATGCTGAATGAGGTGACGTGATGTTTATCATGGAAGCCAAGTCCGAGATAATCATAGAGCGCTTTACCCGCTTTGCGTGACGCACCATCGAGCAAGGCGATGTTGATGGCGGACTTGGCGGAAAATTGTCCGGGAGCGACCGTTTCGAGATACTTCATGCTCGCTTCGATGTTATCGAAAGAGAGCTTGCGTGCATCTACTTTGGCAAGAAAATCAAGAGCGCCATGGACTGATTCTTTATAACGGCTGGCGGGCGCAGATTCACCCAAGCCGATGGTCCCGTCATCGCCACTGAGTTGGACAATCGCAACGGGGGAAAGATTCGTTCCACCACCGGTGGCAACGCCGCTGGCAATCGTCCAGGTATGCGCCAGCTTCAGTTCAGTTGACCAATACTTAATTTGCACCGTAACACGAAACCTTAAAACACATTGTGAATCAATACCGATGTTTGCCTATTGACACAGTAGCGGGAAATTATTTCACCGTGATCAATTCAAACTTTGGATTTAGCTCCAGTTGCAAGTCTTTGAAGCGAACTTCGAGCGGACCGCCCGCGTGCATTTGCAGGCCGAAGATGCCGTGACGGGAAATTTTATCGTCATCGAGATCGACACAGAGATGACCGTTGATGGCGGTTTTGATTTTGCCATCGACAGCGAGGACTTCGTAGGTGTTCCAATCATCCTGATGTACGTAAGCATCGCCGGGTTTGTTGGCGAGGAGAGCCCGGCCATTTTCTTCGTAAAGTTTTCCCCACCAGCCATTGCCGGCATCGGCCTGCGGGCCTTTCATTTCATAGTCGCCGAAGCGGACGCTGCGGAATTGAATGCCACTGTTTTCTTTGTTTGGCGTCAGCTTGATTTTAAGGATGAGACGAAAGTTATCAACAGCCATCAAGCTCTTCAAAAAAGTGTTGTGCTTCAAGCCGGTTGCGGTGCGTCCCACAATCTCTCCATTTTCCACATGCCAGAGCGACATATCGCCGTCCCAGCCGGTAAGGTCCTTGCCATTGAAAAACTTGGCCGAATCGGCGGGAACTTCTGCGGGAGCGGGCAAGGGCACCTGCGCGGGTCGACTGAGGTAATAGAGCAAATCGCGAATCTCCTGTTCGTTGAGTGATTGGAGCAAACCTTCGGGCATCATGGAGAGTTCGCTTTGCTGCATGGATTTGATTTCATTGCGGGGCAGCACGAGCGTTTCGTTGGCGGTGACGATGGTAACTGACTTGTCGTCTTGCTTGGTGACTATGCCAGTAATGTTGCGATCGTCTTTCATCTCCAGATTGGAAGCGCGATAGTCATTGGGAATGACCGCGTTTGGATCAACGATGTTCAGCAGGATGTAATCGAGGTCGGCGCGATTGGAGCCGGTGAGGTCGGGACCGACCTTGCCGCCGGTATCAAACAAGGTATGACATTGGACACAGGTGCGGGTGAAGACACCACGACCGCGCGAGGCATCGCCGGGTTGTGAGCCGCCGGCCCAATAAACTTTTTTATATTTTTCAATTTCCGATTTTTTGTCGGCGCTGCTGTCGCGCGAAACGCCCCACACCTTGAGAATGTCCTGTTCCAGTTCGGGATTCTTTAATGAACGAAGCTGGCGGACGAGATCGGCGGTGAGGTCCTTGACCGGCACAGTCCCCTGCCCCACCGAGGCGAGCAGCGGTTTGGCGAAGGTGACGCGGGAGGCGAGCGTGTTAAGAGCATCGCGACGATGACTTGGTTCCAAGCTGGGATAGATTGCGAGAATATCGGGCGCGGTTTTGGCATCGTCATAGACTGCGAGCCCGCGCAAGGCGGGGCCTTGCAGATTGGTATTCTTTAATAGTTCTTGGAGCAAAGGGGCGAGGCCGGTGTCTTTGGCAGCCAGCAAAGATTCCAATGCGGTGCGACGGGCATTAGCGTCGGCGGCATCGTCCATGAGCGTCTTACGCAGAGAAGCGAGTGCGCCGGAACTGCCAAAAGTCAGTGAGAGCGATTGAACCTGTGCGCGAATTTCGGCCGTGGAACTGGTATTTAATTTTGCTTCCACCATCTCCCAACCTTTGGGCATCGGGGCACTGCGCTGTCCTTTCAATGCCAAACTGAGTCCATTCAGAATATCGAGACGCTGACCGTCGTTTTCCACGCGATTCAAACTCTCGGTAATCGCGACAAAGGCTTCCGGAGTGGCAATAGCGGCAACGCGGCAGACGGTGAAGTGGAGCATGCGCGGCAGTTTGGAACTTTCAGCGAGAGCGAGTGCGCGATGAATGTCTTGTGCGGGTAAAGGTTCGGCGGCGTACCAATTCATTAAGGGCAGGTTGTGATCGTTGGCATCTTCAGCGTGTTGATTCAAGGCAGCTACAATGTCCCAGCATTGTTCAGCGGGGATGCGTTGCATTGCAGCAGCCAGATAGAGACGGACGATGGGTGATTTATCCTCGCCAGCGAGGTGGGCAAATTCTTTCAAGGCGGCAGCAGAAACGGTTTTGTCTTCAGCGAGAAATTGAATCGTCCAAGCGCGAACGTATTCATCTTTGCTCTTGAGTTGAGCGAGAGCAATGTTTTCGGCAAGCCCACCGATTTCGTGCAAGGCCCATAATGCGCGTAACTTTCCGGAGTTGTCGGAACTGTTATTAAGAAGTTTCAGGAGTGCCTGATGCACTTTAGGATTAGGGCCGCGTTCCTGAAGGGCGCGCCGAGCGTGACGGCTCATCCATTCGTTTTTTGACGGAACAAGTTTTACGAGTTCATCGTCGCTCAATTTTTCCAAATTGACGGGAGTCGTTTTGGTATCGCCATAAACAACTTTGAAGATGCGGCCGTTGGAGCGGTCGTGGCCGTTGGCATCGTTGTGATGGCACTGGTTTTTGTCATACCAATCGATCATGTAAACAGAGCCGTCCTGATCGTATTGCAAGTTGATGATTTGGGACCAGGCATCATTGAAGTTGATGAAGTCGGGATTGTGATGACCGACAAAGCCGGAACCCTGACGCTCCGGAGAATCCATGTTGATGCGCGCGCCATGGATATTGTTCATGAAGAATTGGCCGCGATATTTTTCGGGCCAACTGTCGCCTTGATACACCATTAGTCCGGCATGCGCATGACCGCCCCCCATCGCTCCAGAACGGCTGTTACCGGCGTGTGGGCCTTTGTTGCCCGCGTAGTGAACGTGGTCGGCAATGGTCTTGATATCGTCATAAATGTAAGGGTTGAAATGTTGTCCGCCCTGGCGTTCATAGCGTGCGCCTTGAATCATATGCCAGAGATGCGGGATTACGCAGGCTTCAATGATGCATTGGCCGTGTTCGTCGAAATCAACACCCCAAGGATTGCTCGTGCCTTCCGAGAAAAGTTCGAAGGTGTGTTTGGTAGGATGGTAGCGCCAGACACCAGCGGTAATGGGAGTGCGCTCTTTCTCCGGAGCGCCAGGCTTGCCGACGTTGGAACAGGTGAATACTCCGTGACAGCCATAGAGCCAGCCGTCTGGTCCCCACGTAAAAGTATTTAAAGTTTCATGCGTGTCTTGATGGCCCCAACCATCCAAAAGAATTTGCGGTGGGCCTGAAGGTTTCGGTTCATCGCCATCTTTGATGGGGATATACATCAGATATGGAGCGGCACCGACCCACACTCCACCGAAGCCGACTTCAAGACCGCTGACGAGATTCAAGCCTTCGATAAAAACGGTGCGCTTATCGAACTTACCATCGCCGTTGGTATCTTCGAATACGAGAATGCGATCTTTCCCCTGCCCTTCCGGCGCACGTTTGGGATAAGTATAGGCTTCAGCGACCCAGACGCGGCCGCGATGATCGATGGCAAAAGCGATCGGTTGTTTGACATCTGGTTCGCCCGCGAAGAGCGAGGCTTTGAATCCGGGCGGCAAGGTCATGTCTTTAGCGGCCTCTTCTGGAGAAAGTCCAGCGAACTTGATGGTGTCTACGGGCGGCATTTCCGCAATGGCAATTTTGGCAGGATCCAGCGCATCGGCAAACTCGGGCTTGGTGTCGTGAAATTTAAAGTCGTCGAAATTGAGGTGGCCCCAACCGCCGCTTTCTTCGTCCATAAGGCGAATGAAGATTTCTTGATTCAAATGTTTAGTAAGGTCAACGATGACAGGCTTCAACGTTTCGTGATCGTAGCCACTGCTTTTAAAAATGGCTTTTTGCGTATCGGCGCGAATGAGTTCAACGCGCGTGCCAGGATGATTGCCGCCGGCAACGAGGAAACTCGCCCATGGGTGAGTGACCTTGAATGAAGCGGAGGTGAGCGTGCCTTGCAGGGCGTCGCCGCCCATTTCGAAGGTGCCAATCCAATACTCACCTTGGTGGCCGCTCTTCATGTCGCCACGGCGCGAAGAAATGGTGTCGCCTTTTACGGGTTGCTGATCGAAGGCTTTGCCGGTCGCGGTCCAATCCTTCAGCGTGCCCGTTTCGAAACCGAGGTTAAGCGGGTGGCCATCTTTGCCGAGAGGCGTGATGCCTTCAGGCGCGGCGCTCAGGAGGCTTGCGGTGAACAGCAAAACAAGAAGAATTGGGAGACGGAATTTCATTTATAAAATGTTGTTTGAAGGCAGTAATCTACTTTGGCCGTCGGTTGTGCCGTTTCTAATTTAGGTAACGTCCCGGCGCGGTGGGGACACCGCGCCCTACCTTGAACAAATTATTTTGCTGTGGCTTGCTTTGAATCGGCCGATGTAGTCACGCGCTTGGGTTGGGCTTTTTCCCATTCGGCTTTGCTCACCTTCTTAGTGTCGTGAAGAAAGACGAAAGTTCCTTTTTTATTTCCAACCACAACGTCAGGAAACTTTTTATTCTGAATGTTCCCCGCCATGACCTGCGTGCCGACACCGGAGTTGTCATCAATCAGATAAGGGATGAAATCAACTTGACCCTTGGCGCCACGAACCAGCTTGAACCAATACACCACGGCGGGCGCTTCGGGATCGACATCGCCATGATTGCCGTGTGCCCAGAAACGTTTTCCAGTGACGATGTCTTTAATCCCGTCGCCATCCATATCAATGAGATCAACGGAATGGAGTTGTGAGAAAATCACGCCGTAATCGTTAGGTGCAGGTTTATCTTTCCCGATTTGCTCGTTGAGGATGATGTGTTTCTTAAAACTGATCTGGCCGTTGTCGTTGATTTGCTCATACCACGCGAGGCCGAAGCCATGCGCATTCAAAGCCGTGATGACGTCATTTTTGCCGTCGCCATTGACATCGTAGGCATACATTTGCGAACTGCCGTGGCCCGCAGCGAATGGGAAAGCATGAAATTTCCAAACGGGATCGTTCTCCAGAGATTCAGGCTGTTCCCACCAACCATCCTTTTCCAAAATATCCATGCGCTTGTCACCATTGACATCACCCACACCGATACCGTGGGTGAACTTGTGATAATTTTTGTTGGGCGAGATGGGATGAAAGGTCCAAGGCTTTTCAGGATGAGCCCAGTCCGCAGTGGCATAACCGTAGAAACCGCGCGAGTTGCAAGCGATGTCAGGTTTGCCATCACCGTTCACGTCGAGAAAGGTGGGAGACTCGTTATCGACAACATCCAGAGCGACATGGCGCTGCCAGTGCCCTTCCCTGCCCTTGGGATTTTCGTACCAGGAAGCGTCGAGGCCGGGGAAGCCGTAGATCAAAATATCATCCCAGCCATCGTGATTAAAATCGTAGGTGAAGGCGAAAAAATTATCTGAGTAGGTGTTGTTAACGCCCAGGCCGCCTTCGAATCCAGCAATCTTTTCTTCGGTGCCGTCGCTCTTCTTGCGGGTGAAAGATTTGTTCGCTGGATAATACTCGTGCTGTTTTTTGAAATCCGGGCCTTCATACCAGTAAGGGCCCGAGGCAATATCCATTTTGCCATCGTGATTAAAATCGCCGAACGTTGCGCCCTCGCTCCAGAATTGGTCGGTGAGTTGGATCTTCTTGAAAGTGTGAACAGTATAATCTTTGGCCGAGGCTAGCACTACGCCCAACGAAAGAACCATCGCGGCGACGGGAAATTTGAACATTCCCCATTTTTTGCAGTACTCGCCCTTTGGGTCAAGCTTGCGACGGGTCACAAATTGTGATCACTATTATATCTTATATCCGCACATCACTTTTATTTAAAGAACCTTCGAAAACGATTTTATTTTTATACTTTTAAGCCGTCTGAGATGGGCAAAAAATTGTAAGCCATTTATAATGAACAAATCTAATGAATATACCTCGCGCTTTATTTATATTAGGCAGACCTTTCAAAATTATTGAGTGATGTTAGGGTAGAATAGCTTCTAATTCTATACGGAGGTCGTGTGTAGGGCGGCATTATCTTACCCTTCTCGCCGCCCGAATGTACTGATGCTGGTAAGAAGTTTAGCAGGATGGATTACAAGAATCAGTCTCTTCGGTTGCAGGTTCCTGTGGAACTCCTCGCTTTAGCCAGACCATCAAAATACCTATGTCTGAAGGAGATACGCCCGAAATGCGTGAAGCCTGACCCAAAGTTGCCGGTCGAATTTTATTTAGTTTCTGACGTGCTTCGGTTCGCAAGCTATGCACGGTATCGTAGTTAAAATTCGATGGTATCTGCTTGCCTTCCAATGACTTAAACTTTTCAACTTCAAGTTCCTGGCGATCAATGTAACCTTCGTATTTGATGGCAATCTCAACTTGTTGAAGGACTTCTTCGGAAAGATCGGATCTTTTATTGGGAAGATCATTATAACTTAACTCGGGACGCCGAAGAAGTTGTGCTAATAGATCGGAGCCATTACGAGTTTTTTCTAAGCGGTCAATTTCTTGGGCAATGGCATCGCGCTTGGACTTATATTTGTTGTGATTTCGTTCAGGAAGTAACCCGGCTTCGTACCCCAAGTCGGACAGTCTTAGATCGGCATTATCCTGACGAAGCAGAAGGCGATATTCAGCGCGCGAGGTGAACATACGATACGGCTCGACCGTGCCCTTAGTTACTAGATCGTCAATCAAAACTCCGATATAAGCTTGGTCACGCCGTAGGACGATTGGTTCCCTGCCCTGCACTTTTCGGGCTGCATTAATGCCAGCCATGAGCCCTTGGGCACCGGCCTCCTCATATCCTGAAGTGCCATTAATCTGGCCGGCTAGGAAAAGGTTCTGACATACCTTTGTCTCCAAGGAGGAATTGAGCTGAGTTGGAAATGCGAAATCATATTCGACCGCATAGGCTGGTCGCATGATTTCGGCGTTTTCGCACCCAATGATAGTCCTGACCATATCCACCTGAACTTCAAACGGCAGACAGGTTGAGAAGCCATTGACATAGATTTCATCGGTGGCAATACCTTCGGGTTCAAGGAATATCTGTTGCCGCTCTTTTTCGGGGAATTTGACGATTTTATCCTCAATTGAAGGACAATATCGAGGACCAACCCCTTCAATTACCCCCGAATACATGGGAGATTTGTATATATTGGCCCGGATAATCTCAGCCGTTTTATCCGTGGTATACGTTATATAACAGGACATTTGGCCGTTTATATGATCCAAGATTGACCCGGGCGGGTATTTCCCATTGGAGTGCCCAATATCCTTAGGGTTGACCCCAGAATGTTCCACGTGGAACAAATCGTCCTTCCAGTAGGTAAAATATGGGATTGGCTCATCCCCGGCTTGGGGTTCGGTTTTGGAAAAGTCAATTGACCGACGCAGCAGGCGCGGAGGAGTTCCGGTCTTTAAACGGCCAAGTTCAAGGCCAATCTCTTTCAAGGAGCTCGACAGCCCCATGGCGGCGGATTCCCCGGCTCGACCTCCCGATTGCTGGTTCTGACCTATATGCATCAAGCCGCGCAGGAATGTGCCCGTGGTAATAACGACTGTGGTTCCCAGATATTGAACCTCTAAGGTCGTTTCAACTCCGTAAACTTGGCCGTCTTTATGGAGCAGCTTTGAAGTCTGACCCTGCTTAACATCTAAATTTGGTTCACGTTCGCAAACCCATTTCAAACGAAATTGGTAAGCCTTCTTATCGCATTGGGCGCGTGGTGCCCAAACTGCGGGACCTTTCTTTGTGTTTAGCATCCGAAACTGCAAACCAGTCATGTCGGTGGTCTTGCCCATTTCGCCGCCTAGTGCATCAATTTCCCGAGCTAAATGGCCTTTAGCTAGGCCACCAATGGCGGGATTACAAGACATCTGGCCTATAGTATCGGCGTTAATGGTAAGCAAAAGCGTCTGGCAACCCATTCTGGCGGCGGCAAGAGCTGCTTCAACGCCAGCGTGGCCAGCACCAATTACTATGACATCGTAACTCTTCGGATAAACAAACATTACTAAATTTTTTGGTAAGTAGCTTCGAATGGAACTTGAGCGGATTTCTTTTCAACTCCATGATCTGGATTGGACGCTAGGTGTTCGCAAATTTTAAAGACAGTTTCAAAGTCATCGTGTGCGCCAATACCGCTGGCGATCTGCGATGAAGTAAGAGCGTGTCCGCGCTTTTCGTTTAAATAATTCAGAACTTTTCTTTGCAAGTCAATGACTGCGGCGGCAGCTTTTTTTCCAGCTTCAACGCCTGGCTGATGATAAGCATTAATGTTAATCAGCGCAGCGTAAAGTCCAACCGCACGTTCATATAAGGCTATAAGGAGCCCGACAGAGTAAGGGGATACTGACTTTAACGTTAACGTGATAGATTCTCGCCCGTTCTCGTATAAAGCCTGCCTAGTTCCGAGGAGAAAGCCTTCCAAATAGTCTCCAGAGGTAACTTCGGGGTCAACTTCGATGGACTTGCCATTACGATCATGAAGCACTTCGATAAAGATGGCGAAAAAGTTAAGAATGCCTTCTCGCAATTGTTGGACATAAGAATGTTGATCCGTAGAACCCTTATTGCCAAATACGGCGAGCCCTTGATTAACAACCTTACCATCCAAGTCCTTTTCTTTGCCTAATGACTCCATCACAAGCTGTTGGATATACTTGGAAAACAGCTCTAAACGGTCTTTATACGGTAAAATAACCATGTTTTTGGTTCCTTTACCGTTACCGATATAAAACCACATCAAAGCGAGTTGTGCAGCGGGGTTTAACTTAACATTAGTCTGTCGAGTCTGTTCGTCACAAGCTTTGGCCCCGGCGAGCATTGCTTCAATATCAAATCCTTGGAGAGCAGCGGGGAGTAGCCCAACCGCAGAAAGCTCGCTGGTTCGACCACCAACCCAATCCCACATCGGAAAGCGCTTTATCCAGCCATTTGAAGTTGCATACTTATCCAGCTCACTCAGGCCACCGGTAACGGCCACGGCATGGGTGCTGAAGTTCAATCCAGCTCGTTCATAAGCTGCCCTAGCCTCAAGCATCCCATTGCGGGTTTCCTTGGTGCCACCGGATTTGGAGATAACCACGCATAAAGTTTCTCCAAGTTTTCCATCTAACTCCTCAAGAACCTTGTCCATGCCATCAGGATCAGTGTTGTCGAAGAAGAAAATGGCCAGTTTATCCGTTTTGGGATGGCTTAGAGCGTGGGAAACGAATTGCGGACCCAGGGCCGAACCGCCGATACCAATAACAAGGAGGTTTTTGAAAGGGCCTTTGGTCCCATGAATAGTTCCATTATGGACTTGGGCGGCAAACTCTTTGATGGCGGCAAGCGTATCTTCGATTTCCTTCTGGATGGTTTTGGTCGGCGCTAGGGCAGGGGAGCGGAGCCAAAAATGGCCAACCATGCGTCTTTCGTCGGGATTGGCAATGCCGCCCTTTTCCAATTCGGCCATGGCAATAAGCGCCTTCTGTATGGGCGTTTTCATCGAGTCCAGG
>JAQGPC010000015.1 GCA_028293285.1 Pedosphaera sp. | reverse complement strand
CGAGCTATATCACCGGTCAGGTCTTGTCCGTAAACGGTGGTATTTACATGTAACAAGTATCCACATAATTCTGCTTTGGCCGTAGGACTTTCCCGCGGCCAAAGCATCCTTTCCTCAGTTTCGAAATTGCTTTCTGTTTGGAACATGATTTAATCCTTTCATGTCCAAAATTCACAACGTACGGTACTGGCTATTATTAGTTGGTTTCGTCCTTTGCATCATTGCATCCCCAATCGGTGCCGCAGAAACCAACGACATCTTTCAAAAAGTTCGGGCGATCAATCCTTCGCTCCCGGCCGAACAATTATCTCTTTCCAATTGGACAGTGCGGGAATCGGCTCTTGGTCCGCAACGCCAGCAGGAGCTGAGACCCATTACTGCCGCTACAATTGTAAAGCTGGACACCACTTATTACGTTGAAGAAAAACAAACCAGCCGTTGGCTGGTGGGGAATCTCGTCGGCGGACAACCGCAAACTATAGAATGCGGCCAGAGCTTTACGAATCTCTCCGCTTTATTGGATGCCACCGCATTCGCTCCCCTGCCCAAGCCGCCGAACGGTTTTGCGTTACGGGAAATTGTCCGTCTGCCCAATCATCCCTCCCGCCTTGCGAGCAATGGCCAGGGCAAAATTCTCTACGTGCTCTGCGTCAATGGCGATGTCTGGCGTGTTGATTTGACTGACAATGGCATCAAACAAATTCTGCACGGTGATCAATACCTTGATCGCAAGCTCGGCAGCCCCGCTCTCACGGGAATGGTATTGGACTCGCAAAATCGTTTATACCTGGTCGCCAATCAACATGATGATGCGGTTAATCCCATTCGAAATAACGTTACAATTTTCCGCACCACCGCCCAACACGAGGGCGACCCAGCCAATCCCAAACCGTGGCTCAAAACTTCCTATCCGTTCGGCATCGGCCCTTTCAACCACGGCGTCGGTCATATTGCATTTGGTCCCGATGGCTTTCTTTATGTCAACAGCGGTTCCCGCTCCGATGGCAATGAAACTGGCGACGATGATCATTATTCCAAAGAAGGCGAAACGCCATTGACTGCCTGCATCTGGCGACTCGATCCGCACCGCAAATCACAACCGATGATTGAAGTTTACGCGCGCGGACTTCGCAACGCCTATGGCTTTGCCTGGAATAGCCACGGCGAGATGTTTGCCACCGATAATGGCCCCAACGCGGATCCGCCGGAGGAATTGAACCATATCATCGCCGGAAAGCATTACGGATTCCCTTATCGTTTTTCCAATTGGACGGAAAAACCTTACCCTTACACTCCCAACCCGCCCGCCGGATTTGAATTTGTTCCACCTGTTGCCAATCTTGGCCCCGCTGGCGGTTACCATAATAAACCTTATTTCACTTTTGATCCGCATTCTTCGCCTTCAGGCATCGTGTTTCTCGGTGAAGATTTCCCGCCCGCCTATCGGAATACTTTCCTCGTTGCTCGATTCGGCAACCTGCTGGAATGTAACCGAGATGTTGGCTTTGATATTTTGCAGGGTGAACTGCGAAAAAATAAACGAGGTGATTACGAGGCCCACTTCAAAACCTTTCTTGCTCCCATCGCCCGCCCTGTTGATCTACATCTTTCCGGCAAGGGCAAGGTCTATATCTGTGAATATTCCCGGCAGATCCAAAACAAGGGCTACAACGGCATGTTGCCGGGCCGAATCTTAGAGCTAATCGCCAGATAGTGCCTTCAAATCCAGCCAATTAAAGATTCAATGCGCCCTTTAATGGCACCTATCTTTTCGATGACGCACAAGCAACCAACCAGGCTATCCGCTTCTATCGCGTTCTGATTCAGCCTTAGTGCAGTCGCTAATTTTTATCCACCCCCAGCCTGACACCTCGGGCTGGGGTTTTTGTTTATTTGGTTATCTAAACGGCTGATGACTTTTACCACGGCTTTGGATAGTCTCACCTTGTTCTTTAAACATCATGTTCAGCCTCAACAATAAAATTGTTCTTATCACCGGCGCAGGGTCAGGCATCGGCGCCGCCATGGCTGAATCTTTTGCCCAGGCTGGTGCCCGCGTATTCATCGCTGACATTAATAAAACTGGCGGGCAGGAAGTCGTTGCCAAAATCAACTCCGCAGGCCGCCAAGCTGAATTCATGGGCTTGGATGTAACGAACGAGGAAGATTGCAATCAGGTTGCCCGGCAGGTTCTGGACTCTCATAGCCGACTCGATGTGCTCATTAACAACGCCGGAATTGGTTCAGTCGGAACTTTATTGCAAACCACCGGCCAGGATATGGATCATCTCTATGCCGTCAATGTGCGCGGAATATTCAATCTCACAAAAGCCTTTCTGCCTGCCATGTTGGACCGCAAGTATGGCGTTATTCTCAATATGGCGTCCATCGGTGGCGTGGTTGGCATTCGTGATCGATTGGCCTATTGCACCACGAAATTTGCTGTCGTCGGCATGACCAAAAGCATGGCGCTGGACCATTCGCATCAAGGTATTCGCGTCAATTGCATCTGCCCCGGCCGCGTTGAAACGCCATTCGTCAAAGCGCGCCTTGCTGAGTATCCCGATCCGGAAAAAGCCTATCGCGAAATGTCCACCACGCAATTGACCGGCCGGATGTTGCGGCCCGAAGAAGTGGCTGGCGCCGCCGTTTATCTCGCCAGCGATGAAGCCGCCAGCATCACCGGCGCGGCATTCCTGATCGATGGCGGTTGGAGCGCGGGCAAGTAACTTCAACCAGTTCATTTCAATAATACTTCAGATTAAAGCGTCAAACGATTGACGGGAATTCTGGATTTGTAGAAAATGTCGTTTGCCTATGCCCAATTCGGCAAAGCAATTTAAGAAAGCTCGGTTTCAAGTTAAGTGTCGGCACGTCTCGTTTGCGTTGATTGTGCTGAACGCTTTGTTCATTCTCCAATTATTGTCCAACACCTGTCGGGCCGATTTTCAGGGTTCCACCCACATGGTTCCTTTCGATGAAGGAACGCTCAATTACACGAAGGGCCAGCCTGCCGGGCCGGTAGCCCGCCTGCAGCAGCAAATTGATAAGGGTGAAGTAAAACTTAAGCACGACGCTGATTACGGCTACCTTTTGTCTGTGCTGGAAGCATTAAAAATCCCCCGCTCTTCCCAGGCGCTTGTTTTTTCCAAGACCTCGTTTCAGCGCGAACGGATTTCTCCTACCACGCCACGAGCGCTCTACTTCAATGACGATGTTTACATCGGCTTTATTCCCGGGTCGCCACTGATGGAAATCTCGATGGCCGATCCCAAGTTGGGTGCAGTTTTCTATACGCTCGACCAAACCAAAACCGATAAACCGAAGCTCACCCGTAACGACCAATGTTTGGAATGTCATGCCTCCGCCAAAACCATGGGTGTGCCGGGTCATCTATTGCGTTCGCTCATCACCGATGAAAATGGAGTGGCCGACTTGAACACTGGTGCATCCGAGGTGAATCATCGCACGCCGTTGGCCGAACGCTGGGGTGGCTGGTATGTCACCGGCACACATGGCAGCCAGGTTCATCGCGGCAATCTCTTTGGAAAAACTGCTTTCGACCGTCAGGAAAAGGAACCTAATTATCTTGGCAACCAAACTAACTTGGATCGCTTTTTAACTGTAGCGAACTACGCTCAACCAACCAGTGACATCGTTGCGCTAATGGTTTTGGAACATCAGGTGCATATGCACAATTTCGTCGCCCGTTTGAATGATGAAGCCATCCTTACATTGCAGGCATACGGCCACATAAGATATCTAAAAACCATCGAGGAGGCTTTTCTAAAATATCTGCTCTTCACGGAGGAAGCTCCTCTCACCGCACCCGTGAAAGGAACCGCCAGCTTCACCCAAGCTTTTGAAAATCTCGGACCTAGGGATCATCTAGGCCGTTCTCTGCGCCAATTTGATCTGCAAACCCGCATATTCAAATATCCCTGCAGTTATCTCATTTACTCGGAATCGTTCGACCGTCTGCCTGATAAATTGAAGCAAGACCTTTACCAGCGGCTTTGGAATATTTTGACCGGTAAAGATGAGAGCCCCGAGTTCCAGAAGATTCCACTCTCCGTGCGTCAGGCCATTTTGGAGATTCTTATCGAGACCAAGCCCGGCTTGCCGGACTATTGGGAATCTGGAAAATGATTGGCATTCAACACTCCCAAGGCAGCTATTTACCTTCGTGATTTTGCTACGGTTTGGCGTTTTGACCTCCCGGACGACTTTTCCACCGGTGAGACTTGCCTGGATTTCGCCCGATTGAATTGTGCCAACGGAATCTCGTATTCGTCACCGCGCTCGGCAGCTTCGACATTGATCCGCCCCGCAATTTCATTCAGCAATGCATCCGTGTCTTTTTCTTCATCAGTAGTTTGATCAAGCAACACCACCGCTTCATCCTGCCCCAAAAGATCTGCCCACGTGCGCAATCCTCCATAAGAGGCAATCTCATAATGCTCAATTTTTTGAATGGCCAGGATAAGTGCTGCATCCGCAACCGGTGCATCGGCTTCCATTCGGGCCCACTCTACAGCTTCCGCAATAAGTCCCACCATCGCTATGGAGCGTTTGCCTTTCGGTTTAGTTTCAAATGCATCAAATACTGACTCCAATCGCGCTACATGCTCCCTAGTCTGGTCCAAATGATTATCCAGCGCACTCTGAAGTTCAGGCGAATTAGCCGCCTCAACCATTTGAGGTAATGCCTTCGTCAATTGTTTTTCAGCATCATATATTTCCGCCAACTCGTTCAGCAAAAGTCCCTTTAAATCTTTCATAAATCTCCTCCGTTTGTGATTCGCTTATCCATGCCCTTCATCTCCCTCGCCTCATTTATTCTGGGATTTTCCTGAGCTGGCCACTTCACCTTCGGCTGCATCCCGGTTGATGATCTCCGCTACGAGATTCAGCTTTTCATCCGTCTCTTCCTCTTCCGCCAAAGTTTTATGCAACAACTCCGCTTGATCTTCAAAACCGAGAACTTTGGCATGAGCGCAGGCAGAGCCGTACCCGGCAATTTCATAATGCTCAATCTTTTGCGCATTGGTTATCAACGCGGCGTCCTTTATTTCAGGTTCGGCATCCTCTTCCAAAAACTCGTTGGCCTCCTCAATCAGCCCTGTCATCGCCCGGCATTTCCTGCCTTTCGCTCTTTCACCGAACTTTCCCATTACCTGCTCCAAACGTTCCACGTGGCCTTTAGTTTGGTCGGTGTGCAGTTGCAACATCGAACGCAGTTCCTCGGAGGTAGCACTCTTTGCCATCTCCGGAAGAGCCTTTAAGAGTTGGTTTTCGGCGTCGAACAGGTCTTTCAGCTCCTCAATGTATAAATCCTCCATTAATTCCATCTTCATAATCAATCTCCTTACTCTCAACATTGTGCCAAAAATTCTGCCTGCAATTAAGGCGAATACCCCACGAAATCCGGATTACACCCAGACTCAACACGCACTTCAATGCAAATAGCTTAAGGTTGGGCACTTGCTTTTGTCGGTTTCATATTCGAAGGTTTGCCCATGATTTTGCATACGCGTTTTATTTTTCCAGGGATTGCCTGCCTTCTTTTTCTCCTACTTGCTCCCGCTCCGGCTCGAGGAGGTGCTTTGGAAGATTATGTGCAACAGCCCGATAAATCGTATTCCTGGAAATTGGTCAGCAGTAAAAAGGATGGCGGCTTCACTGTTGCCCGGCTTGAACTTATTTCTCAAAAATGGCGCGAATCAGTCTGGAAACATAACCTCCTGGTGGTCCGTCCAAAGACCATCCGCAATCCTGATATTGGCCTGCTATACGTCACCGGCAGCGGCACCGGAGATGCCAAGTTGAAGGTTCTTGAAATGCTCGCCGAACGTGCTGGTGCCGTTACTGCTATAATCACCGATGTGCCCAATCAGCCTCTCTATGATGGCAAGAGCGAAGATGCATTGATTGCCTATACTTTCTCGCAATACGTGCGGACTGGCGACTCAACTTGGCCGCTCCTGTTCCCAATGGTGAAAAGCGCCGTCCGGGCACTGGACGCCATGCAGGAATTTACTAAAAAGGAATTCGATCAAAAGATCGAACGCTTCGTCATTACCGGTGCCAGCAAGCGTGGCTGGACAACCTGGCTTACGGCTGCGGCCGATAAGCGCGTTGCGGGGATTGCCCCCATGGTTATTGACGTGCTGAATATGAAGGCACAAGCCGAATGGCAGAAAACAGTTTACGGCAAACAGAGTGAAATGATCAATGATTACAAAAATGCCGATCTCCTCTCGCGCATGGATGAACCACCCATGTTGAAGCTTCGCGAATGGGTTGATCCGTATAGTTATCGCTCGCGTTACAACATGCCGAAACTACTTTTACTCGGCACGAATGATCCTTATTGGACGGTCGATTCACTCCGCCTTTATTGGAATGACCTCCCGGGGCCAAAATTGATTTATCAAACGCCCAATGCAGGCCATGATTTGAACGGTGGCCACGAGGCCATGCAAACGCTCGCAGCATTTTATGAAATGATTGCCGATCATCAACCCCTGCCAAAGATGAACTGGCAAATTGATTACAGCACGAATGGACTGGCGGATATTAATGTGAAGCTTGATGGAGCTAATGTTAAATCTGCTCTTCTATGGACCGCCACTTCCACCGATCGGGACTTCCGAAATGATCGTTGGTCGAGCCAGGAACTGAAACTCAAAAAAGGCACCGCACATACGGAAACAACCGTACAACCACCGCAAGCCGGTTATCGGGCATTCTTGGTGGAAGCAGATCTTATTTCTTCGGGTGGACATCCTTACAAGCTATCAACCCAAGCTCGCGTTACTCCTGATACGTCTTTACCTTCGGCTAAACCCTAACTAGATGGGCCGTTTAGGCGCCGCCGGGCCACCTCTATCGCAGACAGTAAAACAGCCAGACCGGAAGCACCCGTGATAACATGAAGTTGCGTTGGACTTTGCCAAACACCTTTTCCAGGCTCGACAAGACTCGACGCGAATATTGATAGACGAGAAACGCGCCCATTGGCCGTAAAGCTGAATGCGTGGCCCTCAGAATTTCTTCTCTCGCCGCTTCAGGCATGGTGCTGAACGGAATTCCCGATATAACATAATCAGCCTGTGGAAAATTCAATCGCTTCAAAACCGCTTCCACCTCTCCGGCAGAGCCCTGCACCACGCGCAGACGCGGGTCTGGAAAGGAGCTTTCCAAAAACTCGACGAATTCCTGGTTCGTTTCAATGGCTATGAGGGTTGCCTCCGGATGCATGCGCTTAAGGATTTCACTCGTGATCGTTCCCACCCCTGGGCCGTATTCCACAATAATGCGGGCATTTTGCCAGTTTACGCGTTCCAATAATTTCTCGACCAATGAGTGGGGACTGGGAATCGGCGAACCGAGCATTTTCGGGTGTTTAAAAAAATTTCTGGCAAACAGAAATATCTGATCCGGACTTTGTGATTTTATTTGTGCCACAGGAAAACAAGCTCCTTCCACGGTTTTAATTATATAACTACCCTCGCGGAAAGATTGGGAAATGCAAGTAGGTGAACTTCTCCCAGCTTTGGCTTTTAACTTCGTGACGGCTTTCCGAGGCTGGGAATCAGCGCGATATGTCCCTGATTTAGCGGTTTAAACGCCAAAATTTACCACAGATTCTGGCAGTGTCCGCTGGATCTCCGCAATTCGATAACCCAGTCCCGGCCCGCGAATACTGGACAAGTCCACCTCGCCTTTACGCCGGCGATAAATCCCGGGATGCACTGCCTCCTCTGGCTTCGAGGCTTCCGGGTAAAATTGCATGCTGTTGGTTTCTACTCCCATCAAAGTATCCAAATGCGCCGCCAGCAGCACATGTGAAATCTGCGCGAGCATGGGATTCGTCAAATCCTGCACCATGAGCGACATGCCATGCGCCTTCGCCCAACAAGCGCTTAACAAGGCTCCTGTTAATGTTTTGCAAGTTTTCAACGCCACGCCGGTCCAACCCAATTCCCGTCCCAATCGAACCAATCGCCAATCGTGCGCGCTCTCATCCAGGAACAACGGCCTTCGATTTGAAACACTATGCACGTCAATCCTATGCTGCTCCAACTCATACGGAAATGGCTGTTCCACGTAGAGAATCGATTCATAATGACGCGGGTGTTCCGCCTTAAGACGATCCAAAATTTCATTCACATACTTTGGTTCTTGCACTGTGCAATTAAAATCCGCCGTCAATGCTTCAACCCCGTTGGCGAAACCAATCTGTCCCACTCTGACCAAACGCTCATAATCCCAACGTGCATCATTCCCTCTCAGTTTCACCTTCAAACACTTCAATCCATCAGTCTTGATCCAATCCGCGAGCAACACCGGATAGCCATCCTGCGGCTCTGCCCCAGTCAACTCCGTAGCATCCAATGGATCGAGTCCACCGACCAAATGCCATGCCGGAAGCTGCTCGCGCCGCTTCGGTAAAAGAAAATCCTTTGGATATTTACCGGCGAATGAAATGGCTGGGTCAACAGCCTCGACATAACTCGCCAAATCACGGTTCATGAACTCCGGACCGAATGTCTCAAAGGTCGGCACACCATGCACTTTTCCATAGGCATCGTGAATAGCCAGATCAAATAAGGAGCAGCATACCAACGCAGCCAGGTAAGGCATTGGCTCATTTCCAACGCACTCCTGATTCAGCTTTTGAAGCATTCCCGGCAATACTTGCTCCTGAAAATCATGACCGATTTCCATGGGATGGCCGTGAACGTTGAACTTGGAAAATGCACCCGCCAAGCGTATGGAAAACTCCTTCAGCATTGCATGTCGCGCCGCATGCGAAAGCTGGCTTGGCCAAACCCATTGCACACTTAACGGAGTTTCGCCCCAACCCTCCGCCTTGCGGCCACGCTCATCTTCCACCCAAACCCGCGCACGGGCACAGGTCACTTCCGTGAGCGTCTCGGGTCCGAACTTCAAAGGCACGCGCGTCTTGATCGGAAGAAAATAAAGCTCTGTTCCAGTGATATGAATGTCTGTTGATTTGCCGTGCATACTTTAAACCATCATTCTGGCAACGGCTTGCCTTTGGTTTCAGGCGCGAACCAGATGACCATCATACCGACCAGGTATATCAGTGTCACAATTGCCCCTGCTTTCGCATAGCTTCCCTCGAAGTAGCCCACCAACTTGCCTTGCGTTAGCGCGCCTACCGCAGCCAAAATGCGACCAGAATTGTAACACAACCCCTGTCCCGTCGCCCGCGAGCGCGTGGGAAACAATTCAGGAAAATAAAGCGGGAACCATCCGTAGAACGACGCCGTCGCCAAACCCACCACAAAACTCATCACTAGAAATACTTCGCCAAATTCATGAATCGTGCGGAAAAGCAGTGCGCATAATCCCAGGGAAGCCAGACAGAGTAAGAAGTAAGCCGGGCGCCGCCCAAGTCGGGCTCCGATCAAAGGCGCCACCAAGGCTCCCACAATCGCCCCCAAAGCCAGCACCATTTGTGTGTTCGCCTTAGCTCCGGGATTGCTCTTGCCCACCAATTGGTCCGCCCATAACGGCATCCATTGCACCGATCCCCAGGTTCCAATCAGCGCGACCGAAGCCAGCACAATTCCAATGAAGGTGATTTTGATAAATCGTGGCGAAAAGATTTCACGCAAGGGATTGATCGAGGATTTTTCAGAAGCCATTTTCCACGGTTGCGATTCTGGAACGGCCAGCAAAATGAAAAACACAAAGAGCGCCGGGGCTGCTCCCACCAACATCATCCAACGCCATGAATCTGTGATTACCGGATGCAACTTAGCCGTGACTCCCACCAGCAACTGGCCCACGTTGGCCGCTGCCCCGATGGCCCCCGCGAGAAACGGTCGCCATTTCTCAGGCCAGCATTCCATGATTAACGCCACTCCAAGGGACCATTGGCCGCCCATTCCAAGTGCTGAAATAAATCTCACCGCTCCCAGATGCCAGGGCTCATGCGCTAAATATCCCAATCCCGTCACTAGCGAATACGTCAGAATGCTCAATGCCATCGCGCGAACGCGACCAATCTTATCTCCCAACCACCCAAAAATAATTCCCCCCAAAGCCGCACCAATGAGAAAGCATGCCGTGATTGTTCCCATCCAATCTCCCACCAATCCATCTCCTCCTGCTCCGGCAGCACCAAGCAAATTTTTTAATGCCGGCCTTGCCACAACCGGGAAAAGTCCAATCTCATAACCATCAAACAACCAACCAAGAAAGGCCGCCAGCAACACCATCCATTGACCACGCGTGAGCCCTTGCGTTTGCTGGATTGCTGGTTTTGGAGCCGCGACGGTCATAATGCTTCGGAACGATCACAGGACAAATACATATTGATTCTGTGTTGCTCTGTATCCTGTGATTTCGTACTCCCAAGGAAACGGAAGGTCTCTCTCCTTACAAGCCTTAAATGCCCTGCAAAGTTCTGTTACTAAGCGCCTAGTTTTTATCCAAGTTGTTTGTAATGTACTTCCGGGACTTCGCGCAACCGTTGCGCTGCCTGCTCAGCGGTCAAATCGCGTTGGGATTCAGCCAGCATCTCGTAGCCGACCATGAATTTTTTGACCGTAGCCGACCGGAGCAATGGTGGATAAAAATGCGCGTGCAGTTGCCAGTGTTCATAATCCCCCCCATCGTTCGGCGCACCATGCCACCCCATCGAGTAAGGAAATGAGGTTTCAAACAGATTGTCGTAACGGATCAGGCTCCTTTGCAGAATCTCCGCCAGGCTGGCACGCTCTTCTGCCGTTAACTCCGGCAGTCGCTTCACGTGGCGTCGCGGAAGCAAAAGAAACTCAAACGGCCACGTCGCCCAATATGGCACAAGCATCACCCAATGCTGGTTAGCTTCAATCACCCGCAATTTGCGCTCCAGTTCCTGCGCCAAATAGTCACTCAACAAAGGACGTCCGTGCTTCTGAAAATATTGTTGCTGATTCGTATTCTCCTGGTCGGGAATACGCGGCAGAAAACTACTGGCCCATACCTGGCCATGCGGATGCGGATTGGAGCATCCCATCACTGCCCCTTTGTTTTCAAAAACCTGCACCCATTTGTAGCGCGGCCCCAAATCCTTTATCTGTTCCGCCCAGACATCAACCACCCGTCCGATTTGTTCCACGGACATCTCCGGAAGCGTCAAATCATGGCGCGGTGAAAAACAAATGACCCGGCACAAACCTTGCACTGGTTCGGCGTGAAGCAATCCTTCCTCTACTCCGCCGGTCAACGGAGTGTCCGGCAATAAAGCAGAAAAGTCGTTCTGGAAAACAAAGGTGTCTTTGTATTGCGGGTTTGTGTGGTCACCAGCGCGCTTGTTGCCCGGGCAGAGGTAACATGTCGGGTCGTAAGCCGGTCGCTGTTCGTTCCCGGCACTTTCGCGCTGTCCCTGCCATGGCCGCTGCGTGCGATGCGGCGATACCAGTATCCATTCGCCGGTCAATTGATTGTAACGCCGGTGCGGATGCAGTTCCGGAGAAAAAAGTGTTTCAGCCTTCATTCACCCCTAATGTAGAACAAGATGTGGCTGCGCTCCACTATCTGATTATTGGGCACCTGCCATTATGGGAGTCAGGCGGAAAGAATCAAACCGTCCTTCGGCCTTCTCATTTCCACCAACTGTCAATGCTACGCGAATACTGCGATCCCACGGCGGTAAATTTTTACCCAGCAAATCGTCGCCCACAGAAACCCATTTTTCGCTATCCCCGCTTGCTGCGAATTGGAATCGATATCCCTCCTTAGCCGTAAGGCGCAATTGCAATTTGTCCCCCGGAGGCGCATCAACTTCACTGAGCCGTTGCACCCTGCCCTTGTCGCGTCGCCAAAGGATGAGTTTGCCGTTTCCAATTGCCAATCCAACCGCATTAGCCGCATCCCCAAACGCGGAAAGCCCGGCGATCGAACCGGATTTCAAACTGGCGGTATCGATGCTCGTGGTGGCTGTGTAATTTGCTGTTGTGGTGGACCGGGCCAGCACCGCGCCAACGATATTTGTTCCACGTTCGGGAAGGCTGGCAAGCACGAGATGGCCATCACGCAATTTATATTTTGGCTCCAAGTCCTGCGGCCATTGCCAGTCAACGAGCAAATGGTCGCCCTTGAACTCATCAGAAAAGCTCAACTCCGTTTTACCCTGGGCCATTCCAAAAGGCGAAACCGCTCTGGCGCTCGGTCCCTTCCCGTCATTAATGGTCGGCCAATCGTTCGCTCCAAATTTAACTTCGTCCAACAACGCCTCGCGACCGGTAAAAACCGAACCAGCCATCGCATAGGCATGATACATTAACCAGTAACGACCTCGCTCATCCGTCACAATGCTGCCATGACCGGGACATTTCCAACGTTCGTTGTCGGTGAGTATTGGGTTCGCTGGACTCTTTTCCCATGGCCCCAGCAGTGAGTGGGAACGCGCCACGCCCATTGCGTAATTGCAGCCCGTCCCGCAACAACCGCTGCCGGAATAAAAAAGATAAAACCAATCGCCACGACGCACAATAAACGGCCCCTCAACCAAATTGCCTTCCCAGCTCGCGTCATTGCGCATCAGTTCTTTTGGCTTGCCGGTCAACTTGAGACCATCGTCGGTCATCCGTTGCGCCCAAATGATCGTCGGTTCACGGCGGCTGTTTCCATCTTCCTTCCAAACCAAATACCGATCGCCCTTTTCATCCGTCATCGGAACGGGGTCAATTGATCCCGCAGGCTGCGATACCATCGGACCGTGATCGATATATGGCCCCGAAGGTTTGTCAGAGGTGGCAACTGCCACGGCCAGTGGTCCATTAGTCTGGTGCCCCACATAATAGATGTAATACTTGCCTTTATATTGAGCTATTTCCGGTGCCCAAAAATTTCCTTTTGCCCACGCTGGCCGGTGCGGAAACACCTCACCCGTCACTTCCCAATTCACGAGGTCAACCGAGTGCAGCAACATAAATTGCGGCCCCCACTCGGACGAAGTCGAAGTAGCCCAATAGTCTTTGCCCACGCGAATTATCGATGGATCGGGATGGTCCCCCGCCACCACCGGGTTTTCGTAAAAAACCTCAGCTTGGATTTGTGGCAGGACACTTAGGCAGGCCGATAAACCAACAGCCAGGAACCAACGGTAAAGCGCGCGTGATTTCATGAAGTCTTGGTTAATCCACTAATTAATACTGGCGTGAGGCGATCACATCTTTAGCAGTGGATTGATCGTAAGCTTTGTCCTGCACGACAGTTTTCTTCGGCAATTTCTCGCCCTTAATCGCCTGTTCAACGGCATCAAACGCCATTGGCCCGAGCAACGGATTGCATTCTACGGTGCAGTTTAGCTTTCCGCTGACCATCGCCTCAAACGCGCCTTTGACGCCATCCACGGAAACGACCACTACATCCGTGCCCGGCTTCTTGCCCGCTTCTTCGATGGCTTGGATTGCTCCCAGCGCCATATCATCATTATGGGCATAGACCGCCGTCACTTCGTTGCCGTATTTCTTGAGCAAGGCTTCCATGACTTCCTTGCCGCCGGAACGACGGAAATCGCCGCTCTGCGAAGCAATGATTTTCATTGCGGGATATTTACTGATGCCTGCTTCAAAACCTTTCTTGCGATCAATCGCGGGCGCTGCCCCCGGCGTGCCTTGCAGTTCCACAATGCTCGCTTTTTCATTCACTTTTTTGGCGAGCCATTCCGCTGCCATTTTGCCTTCGCTGACGAAGTCCGAGGCAATCAGCGTGCTGTAAAGCGAGTCATCTGATACCTTGATGCCACGGTCCACCAGCACCACGGGAATCTTCGCGCGCTTGGCTTCACGCAACACTGGTTCCCAACCGGTTTCCACCACCGGCGCGATAATGATCGCATCCACGCCTTGCGCGATGAAACTCTTCACCGCTTTGATCTGGTTCTCCTGCTTGCCTTGTGCATCGGAGAACTTCAGATTCACCTTGCGCTTGGTCCCTTCGGCCTTGATCGATTCGGTTTCAGCAGTGCGCCAGGCGCTTTCCGCGCCTACTTGGGCGAAACCAACGGTTAATGGCTTAGCCATTGCTGCCAATGGCGAACCGGCCACAAGGGCGTACGACAACGCTGCCATCCCAACCGAGCGCAGCGACGTGATGAAAGATTTTTTCATAAATTATTTCGTTGTTTGATTTGAATAGTTTACCTGGTCAATGCAGACGTGCGAGTCAGAAATCGTTGAAAAAGGATGAATATTAATAACAATCCTCCGATGGCGATCCGCAACCAATAAGAGTTCAACCGTCCATCAAAGTCCAATGCAGAATGGATGGTGCCGAAAATCAATACACCTGCGAGCGTACCTAGTTGCGTCCCCACGCCGCCAGTTAGCAGCGTTCCACCAATTACCACTGACGCAATCACATCCAGCTCAAACCCGCCACCTGTAGTTGGATTGCCGGAAGTTGTGTAAAATGTTGAGACTGCGCCAGCCAGCGCCGCCCCGAAGCCGCTCAACGCATAGACCGCGATTTTCGTGCTGCCAATCGGCACGCCCATCAAGCGCGCGGAAGGTTCGCTGCCGCCCAACGCATATATATTTCGCCCAAACGGCGTGAAGTGTGTCACCACAATGCCCAACGCAAACAGCAGCAGATAAATTAAAGCTGTGGCAGACAGTGCTGCTTTACCGCCCAAGGGAATTCCAAAATCCGCCATGTGATTGTAGAATGCGTTTTCGATTCCGAGCGACTCCTTGCTAATCACGAACGCCATTCCCCTAGCCAGGAACATGCCGCCCAAGGTGACGAGGAATGGCGGCAAATCGTAGCGATGAATTAGAAAGCCCATGAACGCTCCGAAAACCGTTCCAATGCCCAACGCAATCGCAATCGCGCTTAACGGATGCATTCCCTTTTGTTGGACCAGCACAGCTATCAATATGGTGGTGAATCCGAGCATGGATCCTACCGAGAGATCAATGCCGCCGGAGAGAATGACCAGCGTCATGACCACCGCCGCGATGCCGAGCGCCGCGTTGTCGGCGAAAAGATTGGTAATCACTCGCCCCGAGAAAAACCCTTCATACATGACTGACGCCGCCGTAAAGAGCGCGACCAAGACCAGCACCGTGGCGGCCAGTGGCAGGTGTTGTGATTGCCAAAGCTTCTTCAAGCAGCAATCCTCCTTTTTCCGAACCAGCCCAAAATTTGCGCGCGGAAGCGTGCCGATTGCATCAGGCAGACTGCGACAATCACAATGGCTTTCGGCACCGGCGAAACTGCCGGAGCCACTCCTAGATTATACATGGTAATGGTCAGCGTCTGGATGAGCAGCGCACCAATCACCGAACCAACCAAAGAGAACCGTCCGCCCGTCAGTGGTGTACCGCCCACGACCACTGCAAAGATGGCATCCAATTCCATGAATTCTCCGACGCGGCTCGAATCGGCGGCTTTGATATTGGAAGTCGCGATGAGTCCGGCGATGCCTGCGCATAACCCGGAATAGGCATAGACCATCACCTTCACGAGTGCTGCATTGATACCGCAATAGCGCGCGGCCTTTTCATTATCGCCCACTGATTCTAGGAAAAGTCCAATGGCCGTCTTGCGCGTTGCCACCAGTGTGAAACACAAAACGATGGCCACGATGGTAACGGTAAACGGCAATCCGAGAAAATGGCCGTTCCCCAAAAAAACGAACGACGGATGTTCAAACGTTATGATTTGTCCGCCCGTGAGCAACATGGCCAATCCGCGGCCTGCCACCATGAGAATCAGCGTCGCAATGATGGGCTGAATGCCGGCATAACCGATCAGCAGACCATTGCAAGTACCCGCCACTGTCGCCAATCCCAAACTGATGGCGACTGCCATGGCAAAGGAAATCTTCATCACCAGCATGGCCGCGACTGCACCAGCAATAGCCATTAGTGAACCGACCGAAAGATCAACGCCGCCGGTGGCAATCACCAGCGTCATGCCGATTGCCAGCAGCATCACCTTGGAACCTTGGTTCAGAATATCGACCAACGTGCCGTAAAGGTGCCCATCGCGGATTTCCAAATGGAAGAAACTCGGCGAGAAAACCGCGTTAAATATTAACAGCAACCCCAAGCCGAGCACCGGCCAAAAGAGCGACACTCCCTGGAACCATGGTTTTATTTTTGCCAGTGGATCATTCATCGTGGTGCGCAATAACGTTCATGATCCGATTTACCTGGATGTCTTCGCCCGAAAGTTCACCGACCTTCTTGCGGTCGCGCAGCACCACCACCCGTTGGCACGTGCGGACAATTTCTTCCATATCGGAAGAAATAAATAATACCGCCATTCCCTGTGACTTCAATGAGTGCACCAACTTCTCAATCTCGGCCTTCGCGCCGACATCAATGCCACGGGTCGGCTCATCGAGAATGATGAGTTTTGGTTGCATCGCCAGCCAACGGGCGAGCATCACTTTTTGCTGGTTTCCGCCGGAGAGATTTGAAATCTGCGCCTCGGCATTCGGCGTCTTGATGTTGAGGGCACGAATATAGTGCGCAGCCAAGGCGTCCTGTTCCTTGCGCGGCAACAACCGCAACGGCCCGCGACTCGCCTGCATTGCGAGAATGAGATTTTCGCGCACGGAAAGATGCGGAATCAAGCCTTCGGATTTGCGGTCTTCGGAACAGAATGCCAGACCATGTTGCACCGCCTGGCGTGCCGATTTGATAGAAACTTTTTCTCCTTCGATTTGAATTTCCCCCTGATCGGGCAAATCGATTCCAAAAAGCATTTTTGCCGTCTCCGTCCGACCTGAACCGAGCAACCCCGCCAAACCCACCACTTCGCCTGCAGCAATGTTCAAATCGATCGGATTTATTATCCCGCGCCGCCCCAGCTTATGTGTTTCCAGAAACACTTTTCTCGAAGGCGCGGCGTGTGCGGTTTCCTCCCGCAAGTGTTCCATTTCTTCGAAGTTGCGGCCCAGCATGGCGCCGATGAGCTTGAGCCGGGGTAATTCCGCAGCTTGATAATCACCTACAAATTTTCCGTTGCGTAGGACGGTTATCCGGTCCGATACCGCATACACTTGATCGAGAAAATGCGTCACGAAGAGAATGGCCATGCCGTCTTTACGCAATTTGCGCATGATGCCAAAGAGAAATTCCACCTCGCGTTCATCGAGGCTGGAGGTGGGTTCATCCAGAATGAGCACTTTCGCCTGAATGTCCAATGCGCGGGCAATGGCCACCATCTGTTGCACGGCCATCGAGCACGAATTCAAAGGCTGGCCGACATCCAGCTTTAAACCCAATCGCGCCAATGCCGCTTCCGCGCGCCTTTTCATTTCGCCTTTGCGCAAGCAACCAAATCGTCTGGGCTGGCGTCCAAGCAAAATATTATCCGCGATGGAAAGTGTCGGGATAAGGTTCACCTCCTGGTAAACCGTGCTGATTCCTGCAGCTTCCGCCTCTCTGGTAGAACCGGGTGCAATTGCAACACCATCAAATTCAATGCCGCCACTATCCGGTGTATAAACCCCCGTGAGAACCTTGATCAGCGTGGATTTCCCCGCCCCGTTCTCGCCCATCAGCGCGTGGATTTCTCCCGTGCGCAAGGTAAGCTCCACGCCGTCCAACGCTTTCACGCCCTGGAAAGCCTTGCTGATATTTTGCGCGCGTAAAACCGGAATGCTCATTAGGTTCAGAGAACGATAAACATCTCTGGACGACGGTGGCAAGGATGGGGATTCGTCAGCGTTTCCCAACCTTGCTGTCTGGTGCGGACAATAATCCGACATCAATATATTGCCCACCTCCGGCTTGATGGCAATGGACGGCAATCGTATTCGTCCCCGGCTGGAGCGTGGCCGCCGCCGCAGGCTCAATTTCAAAATCACTATAGTCCGAAATAAAACCCGCGACCTTTGCCGCCAGCACTCCGTTCAAATACACTTCCACATTGTCATCATGATGCATTTCGAGCATGGGTGATTTTATCTTCTCCTTGCCCAGGGTGAATTCCCGCCGCAACCAAATATCGGCAGTCTTCCATTCCGTTTTGGCAATGGCCCCCGGCGTCGTTCTGGTGCCGAAACCTGCGCGGCCTTCCTTCCAAGTCGAAGCATCAAAATCCGGCTTGAACCACCCGGCAGCAGGAGTTTCAAAAGTGTATTTCCAATATACCTTGTCGTACTGCGCGTTCGGCAGAACTACTTTCATCTCCGGCACTTTCGTTTTGCCCAGATTCGCTGCCATGGCTTGTTTGTTATCCAGTTTCATTATGGCGCGATCGTAAGTCATTAAGCCATTGCACTCGGTTTCCACATCCGTAGTTTGCGTGTAAACCAGCGCGCACAGCCCGTCATCCTTCATCGTCCAAGCCTTGCTGAATAAGGACACGTATTTGCGCGTAAGCTTTCGCGAATCCGCCATGCCCTGATAGCCCCACGTCTGTTTCGACCAGGTATGACCGTCCACACCCAAGCCCAATCCACCAAATTCACCCAAGACTGCCGCGCGATTGGGTTCGTTCGTGGGACTGCCCGGGCCGGGATACTTATGCATATCAACCAAGTCACCAACATTCTTGTCCGTCCAACCACTCGCATTATCCACAATGCGTGTTGGGTCGGTCTTCTTGACCCATTCGGTCAAGCGCTCGGTATCATATTGTCCCCACCCTTCGTTAAATACTACCCACGTGACAATACACGGATGATTGTGCAATCCCGCCATCATCCGGCTTAGTTCTGATTCAAACTCCGTTTTTGATTCCGCGGTTTTGTTATCACCGCTCGGCATATCCTGCCAGACGAGCAAGCCCATTTTATCGCACCAGTAATACCAACGATCCGGTTCCACCTTCACATGCTTCCTGGTCATGTTGAAACCAAGCTTCTTTAAGACTTCAATGTCATAACGCAACGCTTCGTCAGAGGGAGCAGTGTAAAGACCATCCGGCCAAAATCCTTGATCAAGGGTACCTACTTGAAAGAGGAACTTGCCGTTTAACATGATGCGGTTTATCCCCTTTTCATCCTTTTGCATGCAGGTCTTGCGCATCCCAAAATAGCTGGAAACTTCATCCACCGTTTGATTTTCCTGTTTCAGCTTGACCTTAAGGTCATAAAGAAAAGGCTGGCTCGGCGACCACAACTTTGGCGATTTGATTGGAATAATTAACTCCTCATTTGCGTTGCCGGTCATGCGCGCGATTTCCTTGTGCCCCGCCAACACCACGACTTCAACGCCTTGTCCGGAAGACTTTGAGTTCAGCTTTAATTTCACCTGGCTGGCATCCACATCGGGGGTGACTTTAATGTCTTGGATTGCAGCGGCCGAAACCGGCTCCAGCCAAACCGTCTGCCAGATGCCGGAAGTGGGCGTGTAATAGATTCCCTTGGGATTCCGAACCTGCTTCCCACGCGCCTGGTTTGGGTCTGTCGGATCAAACACCGCCACGACAATTTCCTGCGCTCCTTCAGGCTTCAAGGCGTCGGTAATATCAAAACTGAATCCATCATAACCACCAGTGTGAATCCCCAACTCTTTGCCATTTACGTAAACCGTCGTCCGCCAATCAACCGCGCCAAAATGGAGCAGCACCCGTTTCTGGTCCCAACCCTTGGGGATATTAAAGGTGCGATGATACCAAAGTGTGCTGTGCTCATCCAACCGCTTCATCACGCCGGAAAGCGCTGATTCAATGGGGAACGGGACTAGAATTTGCCCCTCGAACGACGTTGGCTGCGCATTTGCCAAGGGCAAAACCGAGTAATCCCACAATCCGTTTAGGTTCAGCCATTCCTTGCGAACCATTTGTGGCCGGGGATATTCCTGATGGACATTTTTCGGAGAAACTTCCTTGGCCCACCGCGTCATCAAGGGACCGTTCGCAGATTTCCATTCAGCATGAGCCGCGAAGTTCGAGCCGATTACCAAGACTGCCACGAACGAAATCTTCCAAATATTTTTCAGTATCATGATCGTATTAGATTAAACTTTTCTTCCCCGGGACAGTCCACAATTTTTCACGGAGTTTTTGACACTCACGGGATGTTTCCTGATAGTATCCGGGCGCACGGGATTCGCCATGAGCAAAACGCTCCATAACCTATCTGAAACACACATCGTTGGGAAGCAGACAAAGGAATTGATTGTGCGGGCGGAGCAGTGTCGCGCCCTGCAACTGCATCAGATTGCGCATGTCGGCATCGCGGATGCCAGTCCGCCGTACCAGATGGTGCGTGCCAATCTCAGCGGCAGCTACATGCTGGCCTGTTTCTCGGGACAGGGGCGCATCCTACTCGATGGACGTTGGCAGGTGTGCCGCGAGGGGATGGCCTGCCTCGCTCCCCCGCACGTGCTGCACGCGTTTCATGCCATGCCGAAGACGCGCTGGGGTTTTTGTTGGGTGCGTTACGAGCAACCGGCCGAACAGCAGCCGATCATTACCTCTGCCTCGCCGGTGCTGGTCCGTTTTGAAGCTGCGCCGCTTCGTGCGGCCATCATGGGTTTGTATCACGAAGTGAATGGCACCGCTGAACCTGGAATCATTCATCATTGGGTTGAATTGATTCAAAGCTACGTGGTTCGTTTCGTCCAACCCTGGCATGTGGATGACCGGCTATGGCGCTTGTGGAAAATTGTCGGTCGCAAACTCGGCGAATCATGGACGGTTTCCAAATTGTGCGATGAGGCGCATTACAGCGGTGAACATCTCCGGCGCCTTTGCCATCGCCAGCTTGGCCGCAGCCCGATGCATCAAGTCACCTATTTGCGGATGCAACATGCGGCTGCGCTGTTGGAGTCAACCGACAATAAAATCGAAGCCATCGCCACGTTGGTCGGCTATCAAAATCCTTTTGTCTTTTCGAACACCTTTAAAAAATGGATTGGCTGGCGACCCTCGGAATATCGCCGCAGAAAATCCAGCTCCGGTGAATAAAGTTTAACCCAATCCTGTCATTAAACTCTGCACTGAATTTTAAAATGGAAATTTTCCTATTTTCGCCGTCACAGTTATAAATCTCCCTTTATGAATCGCACTGTATGAATTTGCGGATAAGAATTTTTGTTGTCTGGGTCGCGGCATTTTGTGGCAGTCCTTCCATTACCGCACAAATAGCCAATGAGGAAAAAGTTGGTCGAAACGATGCCGGCCGCATTGTATTGCCAGTAAACCAGGTTCTAACTCCTGCAGGCATTCAGGTGGAATTGCCCGGGCTTCGTCCGCAGGTGATAAAACTCAGTCCTGATGGACGGATTCTCGTTACTTCGGGTAAAACCTCTGAGTTGCTGCTCATTGATCCCGTGACCGGAAAAGTTCTACAGCGAGTTGCCATGCCTTCTGAAAAAGCAGATGTGGAATCTGCCCCGGTTTCATCTCATATCCTCAGTCCTGATAAGGATGCCGAGGTGAGTTATACCGGCCTCATTTTCTCACCAGATGGTTCGCGAATATTTCTTTCCAATGTGAATGGCAGCATCAAGGTCTTCGCTGTCGAAACAAATCGTTTGGTAAGAAGCCTTTATACGATTCCTCTGCCGGAGGTGAATTTAACCGGACGCAAAAACGACATCCCCGCCAGCCTCGCCCTCTCACACGATGGCAAGCGCCTTTACGTGGCGCTTAACTTATCCAACCACTTGCTTGAATTGGATGCCTCCTCGGGAAAACCACTTCGGTCATTCGACGTGGGAACCGCGCCCTATGATGTTGTGCTGACTGATCACAAAGCTTACGTGAGCAATTGGGGCGGTCGCCGACCCGATGCCCAGAGCATTACCGGCCCCGCTGGTCACGGGACGAAAGTGCGCGTGGACCCGGTTCGTTATATCGCCAATGAAGGCTCGGTCTCGGTGATTGATCTGAAAACGGGAATGGTCATCAATGAAATCATGGTAGGGCTGCATTCCTCCGCCATGGAACTAACACCTAATAAGCACTATCTTTTCGTGGCAAATGCTGGAAGCGATACCATCAGTGTTATTGATACCCGCAAAGATCGCGTGGTGGAAACCATCTCACTGCGCTGGCACCCAAACGATTTTTTTGGTGCCAGTCCGAATGCACTCGCCGTGGATTCGAGCGGCAAAAATCTCTATGTCTGCAATGGAACGCAAAATGCCGTCGCCGTAGTTTTATTCCGTCCGGGAAAATCGAAGCTGACCGGTTTGATTCCAACTGGATGGTTTCCCGGAGCAATTGCCCATGATAAGAAGCGGCACACGCTTTATGTGGCGAACATTAAAGGAACCGGTTCCGGCAAGCGCCCCGCCCCGGGAGGACAAGTGGCTTTTAATACTCATGCCTACATCGGCACGGTCTCATTGATTCCGATTCCCACCAAAACCGAACTGGCCACCCAGACTGCTGTAGTGCAGCGAAATTATCGACGTGCCGTTGCGGCAGAAGCCTCACTGCCGCCGCGGGCTAATGTCGCGCCACGACCGATTCCAGAACGGGTTGGCGAGCCGTCTGTCTTCAAGCATGTAGTTTATATCATCAAGGAGAATCGAACCTACGACCAGATCCTGGGCGATATGAGGGAAGGAAACGGCGATACCAATCTCTGCATTTTTGGGGAAAAAGAAACGCCCAATCAGCACAAGCTCGCCCGTGAGTTTGTGTTGCTCGACAACACTTACTGCTCCGGAATTTTGAGCGCGGATGGACACCAATGGGCGGACACCGCCTTCGCCACGGATTACATGGAAAAATCGTTTGCCAGTTTTCCGCGCAGTTACCCGGATGGCATGGAGGAGCGGGACGTTGACGCTCTGGCTTATTCGCCGGCTGGTTTTATCTGGGACAACGCCCTGGCCCATGGCAAGACCCTGCGCGACTACGGCGAATTCACCATGGGCCGCACACAATGGAAAGATCCTGAACGTCAATCAGAGCCAAAGTTTCTCGATGTTTACCGCGATTTCACCAACCAAACTGATTTGATCAATATTTCCTGCGTACCCGCGATTGAATCGCTCCGGCCGTACATCATGACGAATACTATCGGCTGGGATTTGACCGTTCCGGATATTTTTCGTGCTGCTCAATTCATCAAGGAACTAAAACAATTCGAAGCTCAGGGAAAACTGCCAGAACTGATAATCATTTGTTTGCCAAACGACCACACTTCCGGCACCGAGCCGGGCAGCCCAACACCGTCTGCCCACATCGCAGATAACGATCTTGCCTTTGGCCGTATCGTGGAAGCCATCAGTCACAGCAGCTTTTGGAAGGACACCTGTATTTTTTCAATTGAAGACGATCCCCAAAATGGTTGGGACCATGTCAGTGGCTACCGCACGACGGCTTATGTTGCCAGCCCTTACACGAAACGCGGCCGGGTTATCTCGAACAATTATAATCAAACTGGTTTGCTTCGCACCATCGAACTCATCCTCGGGCTGCCCCCCATGAACCAGATGGACGCCACCGCAACCCCGATGTTCGATTGCTTTACCAATGAACCTGATTTCACTCCCTTCAATTCGGTTCCGAATAATATTCCATTGGATCAACTGAATCCCCAACCGCACGCCATCAAAGATCCGATTCAACGCCGTTATGCCCGCGCTTCAGCACGTCTTCCACTGGACAAAATTGATCAATGTCCGGAAGATTTGTTTAATCGAATTCTTTGGAATGCCCAAAAAGGTTCTCATGCACCCTATCCGACATGGGCAGTCACGGTGAAAGATGACGATGATTGATGTCGCAGTCCTCCCGCCTTCGAACTACTCTCTGAAAATTAGTTCCTATGCTTATTGGATACGTCAGTGACGAAAATTATTCCGCGCTCCTTGATGTCGTTCTCGAATTTGAGCGCGATGGCAAAAGCATTACCATTGCACGCTCTTCGCCAACTGGTGCGATCCACGCAGACATTCCGCATGGAGATTACCGCATCATCATAGCCAAGCCGGGATTCGGCTCAAAACATGTGCAGCTTCGAATTCCTTCGGATAAACCCTGTCAATTTCGTCTGCTCTCGGATTCGCTCTACGGCTATGCCTGGCCTAAGTGGGTCACGTCCGGCCAAAAGAGTGAATTTCGCGTCCACTCCAATGAGCCCTATCACCTCACGCTCTGGCGGTATGGCCTGAAAAAAGAATTGGTCAAGTCCATCGGCTGGTTTGATGAACACGGTCCGCTCGCCAATTCACAAACACTTCCCGATGGCGACTTCACCCAAACCGGCGTGGGCTGGAATCGATTTGGATTCAGCAAGAAATACCAACCAAATGACGAATGTCGTGAGCATGGTTCGAATACACTTAATTGCACTTCGCAATGCTTTTTCCAGTCACAAGTGGTAACCGCGCCCGAACGATCCGGCCTTTACTATTTTCATGCTGAAACAACCTCAGGAAAGTTCCTCAGTTTTCCCTGGGTGGTTGCGCCTGCAAAGGCTCAAGCGAAAATTGCCGTGTTGGCCTCCACAAATACTTGGAACGCCTACAATAACTTTGGTGGTCGCAGCAATTACATCAATCCCACGCAATTGCCACCCCGCCCAACCGTTCGCGCCCGACAGGACTTGAGCCGTTATACCACACAACAAAGCGTTTGGAGTTCACCCAATTCCGAATACGCTCCCCTTTCCTTTGATCGACCCGAACCGTTCAATTACATCCCAAAGGATATCCAAGTCACCGATCCCATTCGCGGTCGCCAAGCCTGTCATCTGGCGGAGACCGAGTGGCGTCTGCTCGGTTGGCTGGAGCGCGAGAAGTTCAATCACGACTTTTATTCGGACTACCAACTGCATTCCGGCCAATTGGATCTCGACGCCTACCAGGTTCTCATCATTAGCACGCATCCGGAATACTGGTCGAAGGACGCCTATCTACGCGTAAAGCAGTGGGTTTTCGAACGCGGTGGAAAACTCCTGTATCTCGGCGGCAACGGCATCGATTGCAAAGTAGAATTTCCCAATCCAGCTTCCATGAAGTGCAACACCTGGTTGCCCAATCCTGCCGGGGCATTGGAATTCATCGACCCCGCCGATGGCAAGCGTTACGAATGCCGTTTCCACAACCAAGTCGAGGCACCTGCTCAATTGTTAGGCGTGATTTTTACCGAGACAGGAATTGCCACTGCAGCTCCGTTCCGCGTCGCGGATGCTGCTCATTGGATTTTTTCGGGAACCGGATTGAAGAATGGCGATGTTTTTGGGACCAACAGCCTGCACGAACGTTGTCCCGGCGGCGCATCTGGCCACGAGACCGACAAGCGCACCGCTTCAACACCCAAGAACACTGCTTTCCTCGCGCAAGGTTTGAACGTCAACAACGGCGGCGCTGAAATCGTATATCACGAAACCGAAAGTGGTGGCGCTGTATTCTCGGTCGGCTCTATCACCTGGCCAGCTTGTATTCTGGTGGATGAACCAATTTCCAAAATCACGCGCAACGTGCTGGATCGCTTTCTAGCGAACAAAGCAGCAAAGTAGAATAACTCTTTTACTTGGAACTTTTACATTCGCACCGGCAGCGACCTTGCACTTGCCAAGGTCCATCACTTGCTGCTAACCGGCAGATTCGCCTTCTTCAACGCACTATTGAAAACCTTCATGGGTGAGTCCGTAGTAGTAACCATTTTGCCATGCGGACTAAATGTCACGATCTGGTGGCACTCAAAACAGATCAGCAAGTCCACCGTTTCATTGCTGTAAGTAACACTGATGCCATGCCGGGGATTGAAACACTTTGCGATCGCACCACTCGAATCGGCGATGCCTTGATAAAGGGCTCCCAGCAATTCCTTGCGCGCATCCGGCTTCTTAATCTCCGTTTTTCCCAGCACGCGAAAACCGTGGAATTGTTTAGTAACGGAAGATTTTTGTCCGGTCGCGTCAAGTTTGGTGGACTCCAACGAATAAAGAACAAACTTCTCGCCTTTATCCAAAGCCATCGTCACCTGGGCCGGAAGAGCGTTCGTCCAAGGCTTTACCACCGGAGGATTATTCGTTTCCTTCGCCAGCGACGTCATCGGCAAATACGCATTGGCGCAGATGGCGAGGAGAATGATCATTCGGCTCATGGGCATTTATTCCTTTATGAGAGAGGGCTATTTTCGGCACTCTGAGTACAAGTTCGCCCAATTCAATACAAGCCGGAATTCCAATTACCTCTTTCGACCGCTACCTGCACACCTTCCCCACCATATCCGCCAGGTTTACAGCTTTGGGAATGAAACACCGCAAAACCCCTTATTTTCCCCATCGTCGATGAAATCGACGACGAGAGAATTTCCCCGTTGCCTTCAAACTTCCGGCTCCATTCCGCACCCCGCGCTCCGAATTCCGCACTCGATTCAGCTCGCACCTACTCGTACTAGCTCGTACCAGGTCACACTAGATCAAACGTCCTTACCTCTCCCACCCCTTCCCAAATTCTTCGCCTTTGGAATTAGTGCCCATTCGTGGAATTCGTGTCTGCCTTCACTCGCACTTACTCGCACTTACTCGCACCAGCTCAGAACTGCTCATTTCCACGGAGCGCGGTCCCGCATGCGGGACCGCTTCAACGTGACCAGTGCCAGTTAGCCCCGAACCTTCGTTACGGCGTGACCCCACCCGTCCGTCCTCCTGCCCTCTGACTTCTGTCCTCCGGTAGCGGCTCCAA
>JAQGPC010000011.1 GCA_028293285.1 Pedosphaera sp. | reverse complement strand
TGCCGCCACCGGAAACCTCAAATCCATCCACGATCACAAACCGGCCCGTCGGCACAATCTCCGCGTGGGTATCAAAAGCCACCGGGCGTTTTGTGCGGATGGTTAGTTCCGCCACTTCATGCCGGCCCACGTAATTGTTGCTGCCATCGCGGGAAATGGTTTCAAGCGTCGAAGCATCAATCACCTTTTCGATGGATTCAATTTCACAATCTGCCTCCTGCGTGGCGAGTTTGAGTTTGTAAGTCTTCCCTTTGGTAAACGGGGCGCGTCCCAACCAAAACAGGCGTGCCTTGAAGCGATTCAATTCGTAGGGTGGAGCGGTTTCCAAAGCTGCCACTGCGCCGCGTTCGACAAAAATCTGTTCAGTCAGCGTGATGCCAACCGATTCGCCTACACTCGCGCTGTTGCTCGCTGGCGCGTTCCATCGTTCAATGGTTTTTACCGTGCTGACTTTGTTGGTTGGACTGAATAACAGGCGGTCGCCCACTTTGATTAAGCCGGCCTCAACACGGCCCGCCAGAATGCGGCGTTCATCAAAACGATAAACATCCTGAATCGGAAAACGGAGCGGTTGATTATCAGGAACATCGGTCACTTTAAAATTGTCCAGTGCTTCTAATACGGTGGAACCCTGCCACCATGGTGTATTGGTGCTGCGCGTGGCAATGTTATCGCCATGCTTGGCGGCAATCGGAATAAAAATCTTCGGCTCCACTCCAATCGTTTTCAAAAACGCGCGATAATCTTTCTCAATCTGGTCAAACCGTTCCTGCGAGTAACCCTGCAAATCCATCTTGTTTACCAGCACGGCAATTTGCCGAATACCAAGTAGATTTAACAGATAACCATGGCGACGCGATTGTTCCTGAATGCCTTCATTCGCATCAATGAGCAACAGGGCAGCCTCCGCATTGGCTGCGCCCGTGATCATGTTTTTTAGAAATTCCTTATGCCCCGGCGCATCAATGATGACATACTGCCGTTTCTTGGTTTGAAACCAAATTTGCGCCGTATCAATCGTGATATTCTGGTCACGCTCCGATTGCAACGCATCCATCAAGTTCGCCCATTCAAACGGCACCCCGCGTCGCTCAGCAATCTTTTGCAATTGCTCCAATTTTCCTTCCGGCAGCGAACCCGTGTCATGAAATAGCCGGCCTACAAAGGTGGACTTGCCATGATCTACGTGGCCGACGATGACGATTTTCAACTGCTCGGTGGGTGCAGAAGATTGCTTATTCATTATTGGAAAAGTGTATGTTGGAGATGTTTCAATTATCGGTTGGTTCATGGCATCTCACATGTACCCATCACGACGCAACTTCTCGAAAGCGTCTTCACTTTCCTTGTCTTGCGCGCGACCCGAGCGTTCGGAAGTCTTGGTGCGGCGCAATTCTTCGATGATATCGTGAACTGTCTTGGCACCTGATTTGATCGGGAACGTACACGGCGCGCAACCGAGGCTCCGATAGCGCTCGCCCTTCTCATTCGCAAAGTAGAGCGGAATCACGGGAATATTTTCGCGTTCGATGTATTCCCAAATATTCAATTCCGTCCAATGGAGCAGGGGATGAATGCGGATATGCGTTCCCTTGTCGAAATCGGTTTTGAATTGGTCCCAAAGCTCTGGGGGTTGGTCTTCAACATTCCATTCCATGTTCTTGTCACGCGGACTGAAATAGCGCTCCTTAGCGCGCGTGGGCTCTTCATCGCGCCGAACCCCGACAATTACCCCTGTGAAATGATGCTTCTCCAGAACCTGCTTTAATCCATCCTTCTTCAGCGTGCCGCAGCATTCCACGCGTGTGGCTTTGCCATTGGGGTAGGTCACACCACTCTTCAACACTTCTTCATTTTTACCGACGACCAGTTGCAGCTTCCAATCCGCCACCAGCTTGTCGCGATACTCGATCATCGAGGGGATTTTATAAGTGGTATCCACATGCACTAGCGGGAAGGGGACATGTCCGAGGAACGCCTTGCGCGCCAGCCACAACATGACCGTGGAGTCTTTGCCAATGCTCCAAAGCATTGCCAGGTTTTCAAATTTATTAAAAGCCTCGCGTAAAATGTAAATGCTCTGGTTTTCCAGTTTGCTTAAATAGTCCATGGATTATTTCGATATGGATGAACCTTGCGTTCTGATAATTTGATAATATGAAAATCTGATAATCATTGTTCAGATTTGAAAATCGACCTTCTTCGAGAGAAAGGTGTGGATGCCACATTCCACCTTGTTGAAGCCCGTCCAGCGTCCTGCTCTTTCGTTGTCGCCACCGACAGATTTATTCGTGCACGGCCCGCAACCGATGGAGCGATAGCCTTGATCATGCAGCGGGTTATAAGGAATTTTGTGTTCGTGAATATAATTCCAAATGGCATCGCGCGACCAATTCGCCATCGGATTCAATTTCACAATATTGCGTCCGGACACTTCATCAAAAGCGTAAAGCTCGATGATGCCAATGGTAGAGCGCGTATCCGATTGCTGGCGGCGCAAACCAGTGATCCAACAATCCAGATCAGACAGCTTATTACGCAACGGCAGCACTTTGCGAATGGTGCAACAAAGATCAGGCTCACGCTTCCATAACTCCGGCCCTTGCGCCTCCGCCTGTTGCTCGACCGTTAAATCCGGCACCAATGATTCGATTTGAAAGCCGTAGAAATCTTCGAGTCGCTTCTTCAATTCCAGGGTCTCGTTAAACAGCAGCCCCGTATCGAGCGTGAAGACGGGAAATTGAATTCCCACCTCCTTCGCCAAATGCATCATCACCAAACCCGCGCCCTGAAAGCTTGTGCCAATCGCGGCGCGCTTGCCAAACCGTTCCCAAGCCCATGCCAACACTTCTTCCGTCGCCAACCCGTCAAACTGCTGGTCCAGCAGGCGCACATTCGCTGATGTTAAGGGCAAATGCGCGGTGTTTAATAACGGGATAGGGTTTGGAATTTGGGTTGGCAATTGGATTAGGCGGGAGCTGCTGCCGGTGTTTCCAGCTTTTCTTTCAACAGCACTCGATCGCAAAAATCACCGAAGCGTTCCGCGCCGATCCGCTCCTGGGCGAAGCGGGTAAACAGCGGACGCAGTTCGTTGACGAGTTCCTCGGTCTTGACGTTTTCTTTATAAAGGCGGTTCAATCGTGTGCTCGATTCGTTGCCGCCCAATTGAAGCTGATATTTATTCGGCGCCCGACCCACCAGGCCGATTTCCGCCATGGCCGATCGCGCGCAACCATTCGGGCAGCCGGTCATGCGAACAATGACTTCCTCATTCGCCAGACCGGTTTCTACGAGCAGTTGCTCAATGATATTAAGCACGTCAGGCAGCACGCGCTCCGACTCCGCCAGACCAAGGCCGCAGGTCGGCAACGAAGGGCAGGCCATGGAAGCACGGCGAACGATAGTAGCCTGATTCTCAACCGGCACACCGTGTTCCGCCAGAATCTTGGTGATGGGTTCCTTGTCAGCCGACTTCACGCCCGCCAGAATTAAATTCTGCGATGGAGTCAGGCGCACTTCAGTGCGGAATTGCTCCACGATTTTGCGCAACGCCGTCTTTAACTGATACTTCTCCGTGTCTTTGACGCGCCCAGCCTCGACATAAAGTCCGAGAAAATGATTGCCATCAAATTGCTGGTGCCAGCCAAAGAGATCGCCTTGCTTGGTGAATTTATATTCACGTGCTGGCTCGAACTTGAATCCCAGCCGCTCTTCCATTTCAGTCTGGAACCATTCTGCGCCTTTTTCTTCGAGCACATATTTCAAGCGAGCGTGCTTGCGGTTGGTGCGATCACCAAAATCGCGATGAATCGTCAACACCGCCTTGGCCGCTTCCACCACCTTATCCGGTGTTATAAAACCAATCACATCCGCCAGGCGCGGATAAGTCTGGACGTTACCGTGACTCATTCCCATGCCGCCGCCCGCAATGAGATTGTAACCCACCAATTTGTTGTTCTCGACAATGGCGATAAACCCAACGCAGTTCGTAAAAACATCGATGTCATTCAGCGGGGGAATCGCAAAGGCAGTCTTGAATTTCCGCGGCAAATAGGTTTTGCCATAAAGCGGATCAACAAAAGTCTTGTTCGCTTCATCTTCCAGGGAGAGTTGCTTGCCTTCCACCCAAATCTGATGATACGCGCGGGTTTGCGGCAGCAAAGCATTCGAGACGCGCAGTGCATCTGCCTGGACTTGTTCGACGACCAAACTGGTAGATGGCGTGGCAGGAGCCATGACGTTGCGGTTCACATCACCGCAGGCAGCCACGGTGGTCGCCAGCGCATCGTTAATCCCCTTCATCATCGGCCCAAGACCTGCCTTCACGACTCCGTGAAATTGAAAACCTTGCCGCGAGGTGATGCGCAAAGTGTTGTTGGCATATTTCGTCGCCAAAGTGTCGAAGGTCAGGTAATGCTCCGGCTTAACCAAGCCGCCGGGCAGACGACCGCGCACCATGAACTGATAATGCTTGGCGATCTTGCGCTTGTCCCGGTCATCACCCTGATAAATTCCGTGAAACTTCAGGAATTCATAATCATCATCTGAAAAGCGTTCCAGAGTAGTATCCGCAAGGGTGGCACCAATATTACCCGCCAAAGTAGGGGATGCCTCTTTAAGCCCCTCATTGCGTGTAAGTTTCGCTGGTGCTGCTGACGTAATCATAAGTTATATACTAATGTTAGTTAGGTTAAACGTTGCTGCTTCTGTTGTCAAATGGAAATTTACTAATACCGAATACGTTATGGGCTATCTACTTGCCGTTGCTTCCAAATGACATCCAATTCATAGAGTATGGCCAAAACCATCTTGCTCTTTGAACCGTCCTGTCTAGACTAAGAACGACAAATAGTCCAATGTAATCGAACAGGTCTTGGCATGGATCAGCGGAAGCTTTTTTACTTTGATAATAACGCCACGACTCGGGTCGCCCCCGAGGTTGTTGATGCAATCATACCCTTTTTGCGCGATTTTTGGGGCAATCCTTCCAGCGCCTATCAATTCGGCAAGCAGGTTGCCAAGCACATTGAAGATGCCCGCGCCAAGGTTGCCGCGCTCATCAATGCCGATCCGCGCGAAGTCATTTTTACCAGTTGCGGCACGGAGAGCAATAATTCCGCGATTCACAGTGCTCTTGTCACACATCCCGGCAAACGGCATATCCTCACCACTGCCGTTGAACATTCCGCCAATATCAAGTTCTGCGATTATCTCGTGAAGCGCGGTTACGAAGTGACTTTTTTGCCGGTTGAATCTGACGGTTCACTCGACATTCATCTTTTGGAAAAGTCTATTCGACCGGACACCGCCATCGTTTCGGTCATGTGGGCCAACAACGAAACCGGCGTCATTTTTCCAATTGAAGAGATCGCCGCCATTTGCCGTAGCAAGGGAGTTGTCTTTCATACAGATGCTGTCCAAACGCCCGGCAAGCTGAAGATTGACGTAGCCGACCTCGGTTGTGATTTCCTGTCCCTCTCCGCCCACAAGCTTCATGCTCCCAAGGGCATTGGCATGCTTTATGTCAAGAAGCGCACCAAATATCTGCCATATGTCATTGGTGGTGGTCAGGAACGTGGTCGTCGTGGCGGAACTGAAAACGTTGCCAACATTGTCGGATTTGGTCGTGCCGCCGAATTGGCCATGGCCACTTTGGACGATGAAAATACCCGTGTCCGTGCGTTGCGCGACCGGTTGGAGAAAACTATTCTCAGCACCATTCCCGACACGATACGCAATGGCAGCTTTGACTCGCGTCTGCCCAATACCAGCAACATCGCTTTTGATTTTATCGAAGCCGAAGCCATTCTCATGATGCTCGACCAAGTGGGAATATGTGCTTCCAGCGGTTCAGCTTGCACGACTGGTTCGCTCGATCCTTCGCACGTTTTGACCGCCATGGGACTGAGTCAAAGCCGCGCACGCGGTTCCATTCGCTTCAGTCTGGGTATTTACAATACGAGTGAAGAGGTGGATTATCTTTTAAAGCATTTGCCAACCATCATTTCCAAGCTGCGGGCGGTGTCACCCGCAAAAGAAACCAAGGCAGAAGCCTCCGTCACGACTTAAATTATCGCCGAAGGTTTGGAGAATTTCTGTAACGTTTTGGCGGGTCGAGGGTCTTAAAGAGCGAGTCAGTGTGTTGCCCTTCATAAAAGCAGAACTATGAAAACTATTATTGTTATTTTCCTCGCAGCCGGGCTTGGGTTTGCTGCCGCCTACGGGTTTGTATCTCACCAGAAGGACGCCCAACTCAAAAAACAACAAGCCTTGTGGCAGGCGGAGAAAGACCAGCTTGAATCGGCGGCCGCGCAAAAGAAACCCGCCCGCGTGGAAACCGTCACGGTCCATGATGCCGCCGCTCCCACGCAAGGCCGGGCCACACCCCAGGAAATTCTCGATAAACTGATCAAACTCAAGCCTGGTTCCGGCGCTGAGCATATCCACACCGTGCGGGAAATTGTTCATCAGCTTGAAAATCTGGCGGAAGCCGGGCCGGATGCGCTGCCGGTAATCAAGGAATTTCTCGCCCGCAATGAGGATGTAAATTATTCATCCGTTGATGAAAACGGGGATCAACGAAATAGTGATCCACGTAGTCGCAAGTCGCGCAGAGGTTCGGCTAAATTGGAATTCACTTTTCCGCCTTCCTTGCGTATCGGTTTATTTGATGTACTCCAACAAATCGCCGGCGGAGGAGCTGAAAAGATTTTGTCGGATACGCTTGGCACCACGGGACGGGCCGTTGAAGTGGCTTATCTGGCCAATGTTCTCGAAGCGCTTTCGCCCGGAAAATATCGGGATATTGCCATCACCGCTGCCAAGGATTTGTTGACTCATCCACCGGAGATTGCCAATCCGGATCGTTTGGATCAAAGTGCCGAGGAATATCTTTTTGGAGTGCTGGAAAAATTTGGCGACACCAGTTTTGCGGCCATTGCGCAGACCATGCTGGTGAAGCCCGACGGCCAGTTGGATCGCGCCGCCCTGAAGTATTTGGATAATGAACAATCTGTTCCGGCATTGTATCAGGCCTATAAAGATGGCCGCATCACCAATCAATGGGATAAGGTCAATCTGGCAAGCAAGGTCTTGAATTACGCCGGGCAAAACCAGCAAGCCAACGCGCTGTTGAATGAAGTGGTGACCAATACCAATATTGATTCGCGCATGCGTTCCTTTGCAGTGGTTCGCTTGGCAGGCGGAGATTTTGGACCCATGACCACGGAATCCCCCACAGATCCCCAGGTTATCAAGTCCCGACTGGATCTCGTCACCCAGTTAATGAAGGACGAAACTTTGCAGAATTCAGGCGATGATCGGATGTTGCGCTCCATGGCCACTACGGCTCTCAACCTTCAAAACCTGCTTGATGGCAAACCTCTGGAAAATCCTCAAGGGGGACGTGGCAACCGTGGTAATCGTTCAGGAAACAATAACAACGGTGGCGGTCAACAAACTGGAACTCAGTCCGTGCCAGCCAATTAAGAAAATCATTTGGCCAAGACTGTTACCGTAAAGCGGACTAATTTTCCGTCCGGGATTTTGATTCGCTCTCCAGCAACTTCACCGGTTGAGCAACTCACGGTCACGCCTGCTGGATTTCCAGCGAAGAACCAGACATCTCCGTTCACCGGTCCCAGTTCAAAAGCGCGAACCAGCCCTTTGCTTTGCGGCGCACAAGTGATTTGCTCACGCACCAGCACGCCATCCACGTCATACATAAATTCGGGAACTTTATTTACCAGTTTATAGCCGCGAAATTTTACGACAGGTTCCTTATCTGGATTGCCAATGCGAATCGGGAAAATGTCAGATGCGGTAAAATATTTATTTCCAAGAATGTTGGCCTTCGCACCGCCGCGACCGGCCCACACTGGTTTCACATCCAGAAAATCACCGGTCCAGGCATAGCGTAGCTGGCATGTTTGTGCGTCGAAACAATAGGACTGATTTCCCGGAAGACCGACCGCGATGGAGCGCGGGGAAGAATCCGGCATGAAGGTGCGCAGCAGAATCGGCTCATCTTTGACCAGCAATAGATAGGCTTGCGCTTCATCACTCAGCCCCTCGGGAATCGGCATGTTCCTGCCGGCCCATAACACTTGAGTAAGTTGATTAATCATTTCTTCACCTTTTGCTTCTGGCATGTCGCTGAAAAAGCTCGGCATGGCTGTGCCGGGTTGAATGCGCGCGGGATCGCGGAGCCAGCGCCGCAACCAGTCTGTGCGAATGCGCGCATACATTTCGGTCATGTCCGGGCCGCGCAATTCGCCGCCTGATTTCTCTCCGCGAAAATCGTGGCACATGATGCAGGAGAGTCCGCCCTGGCCTTTGCCAATCAATTTCGAACCATTTTGGATCTGCTCTAATATGGGCTGCGGAATGCTTTCTCCTTCACCAAATTCCGCGCCCGCCTGTGCCGCAAAGTGATTCACTAGTGATGCGGTGTTGTGCTGGCCAAAATGCGGCATCCTCAACTTCATCCATGGGCGGATACGCTTCTGCTTGTTCAATACTTCATCCAGCCAGCTCGCCCGCAATTTATTTCCAGCATCCGTAAGCGCAGGTGGCGCAGGATCGAAAGCGATCTTCGCCGGTTCGTTCAATGCATGACAGGCAGTGCAATTAAATTTGTTCACCAGCCGATGAAAATCCTGCACGGGTGCTTCGGAGATGTCCGGACTTTGAAGAAATGCCGCAATGTTTTCTCGGTCACCTTTCGTCAATTTGTATTGGGGCAATCCTTTTTCCGGCTGCTCTACCAGACAGCCCTGGCTGCCATTCAATTTATCCAAAGGCATCGCCACGAGTGTGCTCTCGACAGTAACTTTGTTCTCGTTAATGGTATGACAATTCAAACACCCACGTGAGGTAACCAAAGCCTTGCCATTTTTACTATTGCCCGTCGGAGCAGGGGATTCAAACGCGCGGTTCTTTGATAACACCAGATAATCAGCAATCTTAAATGCGCCGTCCAAGGTGAGCCCCATGTTCGGCATCCGACCGCTGGAGTCATGCGCAATCGGGTCTTCCAAATATTTACCAAGGTGATCTGCGGTCATCTTCGAGCCCATGCCTTTTAAGGAAATACTTTGATCACCATGGCAAGCAATGCACCCGATGGTTTCAAAAGATTCCTTGCCTTGCGCAATGCGTGTGCGACCCGCAGCCGGTTTCTTGATGGCTTCTTCAGGTTGTTGAAGCGCGGCCAAATAAGCGGACACATCTGCGCGTTCCTTTGCCGTCTCCAACAATATTGGCATCACTGCCGATGCCCGAAAATGTCGCGGGTTTTCGAGCCAATGATAAATCCAGTTCGAATTCACCTGCGAACCAATCCCGCTTAATTCCGGGCCGCGCCGACCGAGCAGGAACTTGAAATTGGATTTATGGCAGGCAATGCAATTCAACTCCTCGACCAATTCGCGGCCTCGGGCAATTTTTTCCTGCAGTGTGTATTCTTGCGGTTCTTCACGATGCCCGAAAGCCCTGCTCGGTATGGGCTCTTTTTTGAAGGAATCCGACTGCCATTGAAGTTGAAGCCGCGCTTGATCCGTCTTGCGCTCGTACGTGACGCGGATGGCATGCTCGCCTGATTCAAGTTGGATGGTTTGTCCCCGAATTTCCTTGTCATCAATGAAAACGCGGGCGTCTCCGGTGATGGTATATTTGCTGGTTCTTTCAATGGTAAGAAAGCCATTCCATTCCGCTTTGAAGTTCGGTTTTAGCTGAGGATGGATGGATTGTTCACGAGTGAGGGTGAAATTCGCAGTTGGGGTGAGAAATGCGATATGGCGCGTGTCGTCAGAAGCAGTGGCGATCAATCCGTGTAACAATGGCAACTTCTGTTCTGCCCCGACTTGAAAAACAGCCAGAATCCAAATGCAAATGAAACAAGCTAACTTCAGCAAACATCGGCTTCCCCCAATTAGCGGTAACGACTGAGCGAATGAATGATTGCGATATATCATCGGTTTACATTGGTTCAATCTGAAAAGCCTCCGTAAGCCGCGCCGGTTTGACAAGCTGATTCCAGTTCTTCTTGAATTTTTTGTCCGGTTCTGCGTCCCTTTGAAGGTGATTAACAAAATCAAATGTGTCCGCTATGTCTTGGTATGCCTCGTGAGCGTCATCCTTCTCGCAGTGGCGGGATGTGCTACTTCAAGTTCAACCAGTAAATCCAAGTTGAATGACCATGACCACCGCGCAGAAGTGTTGCGCGGTACATTCGGCACCTATTGCCATGCACCCCATCTGCCCAATGGCCGCGTGGATGTGCAGCGGCTCGTCAACGAACTCGTCGATATCCACGCCAATACTTACAGCTTTTGCATTCATACCAGCACCAACGACTGGGAGGATTTTCAACTCTTTCTTCCCTTGGCGCGCAAGCATGGAATCAAAGTCTGGGGTTCAGTAGTGCCTCCTTCCGAATCTCCGCCGCATAGCAAATTATATGCGGAACCGTTCCGACTCGATTACGAGCGTTGGGCCGTGGAGTTTGCCAAATTAAGTTTGCGCGAGCCCAGCTTGGTCGCGTGGAGCATCGATGACTTTACCCATAACTTGAAAATTTATACTCCCGAGCATTTGAAACAAATGCTGGACGCTTCACGCCGCGTTAATCCCAAGCTGGCTTTTATTCCTTGCTGCTACTACAAGGCCATCACTCCACAGTTCGTCCAGAATTATGCGCCTTTATTGGACGGCATGCTCTTTCCTTACCGGGATGAATCTGGCGGTTCAAATCTTAAGAATCCCGATGCGGTGGAATTTGAAGTAAACAAAATCAAGGAATTGGCCGGTAAATCTTATCCAGTGGTTTTTGATGTTTATGCCACGGCCCACAGCCGCCTCGGAGCCACAACTCCTGATTACGTGGAGAAGGCGATGATTTCTGGCAAGAGTTGCGCGGATGGAGTGCTGGTCTATTGCCATCAAGACCCGATTAAAAATCCCGAGAAATACGCCATCGTCAAAATGCTTTTCGGAAATTGGTCGGCGAATCAAAAGGCAGCTAAACGCTGATCCATCAAGTCGCCGGGACGAAACGTTGGAACAGTAGCGCGGCAAGAAATAGGCCGATAAAGATTGCGGCAAATCCCCGGCTGCAATCTGCTACGGCGAGCAGGTCCACCCAGACGATGCCCGCCAGTAATCCGGAGACGGTGCGGCCAATATTTCGCTCAGGATTCCAGAACGTGTAACGCAGGCACCGGATTATCCAAAGTCCCAATAGCACGCACAGCAGCAAGGCCGGACGCTGATAGCCGTCCACATTCATGATGAGCGAGAGAATGATGGGAAAAGCCAGGCAAAGACAGGGCCAATATTTCAACGCGCCACGTGTGCTTTCTTTCCGCGCAATGTAGCTGAGGCCAACGATATACCCCGCCAGCGCAAGTCCACACCAAACTGACCAGCCGGTGACTCCATTAAATCCGACTGAGGCCGCCACCAAATAAAGAAAAAAGCGGCAACTCGCCATCAGCACTGGTGAAACGGTAATCAATTTATGCACCGCGTCGTAAGCCAGAATGCAAATGACCAGCATCACTGCAAGGATGCCAGTCGTTCTTCCGAGCAGGATTAGATAGATTGCCCCGACCCCGATAAGTATGAGACCAATCTGCCAAACCAACTTGAGCGAAATGGCTCCCGACGGGATTGGTCGCTCTCTGCGGTACTGTGCATCGAATTCAGCATCGAAGGCATCATTCAAATACATGCCGCCCAGGTAAAGGAGAGTGGCACCTGCCAGCAACCACGGCAGCTTGGGAAGGTTTCCGCCGCCGCCAAGCCACCAGCCGGCAAGGCAGTTGGACCAAACCGTGGGCAGGTTTGAAGTGCGGCCAAGAACCAATAATGTGCGCGCAGAAGGCATCACGATTCAATACGCCCGACAATGATTGTGCACAGCATGGTGAACTTTATAACCTGATTACTCGCACTGTTCAAACCTTGTCCGCCAGTCCCCGCGCGGCCAAGTGTTTAAGTGTCCACTCGTATTCGGCGACCAGTTGGTCTGTCACACTTCGATTTTTCAATTCGGGCGGCAGGACTTCCCAGGTGTAAGTTTCCATTTCCAGATGCGAACAAAGCGAGGGATTGGCTTTCAGCAAGTCCATAATACCCAACACATGATCCGAAGTGCTTTCGTATAACTTGGTGGCCGGACTGTGCAGAGGAATGTGAAAATGAATGCGCCACTCTTCTGTCTTGGGATCACCAGCTTGGGCTGCGAGAGCCGGAGCCAGATCTTTATAAATAGTCCGTTGTCCGCCCGCTGTGCGAATTACCACCTGATGCAAATAAATATCATCGGCAAACGCGGCAAGCGCCTGGCGCACCTCTGGAGTGGGCCGCACCTTCAACGCGGAACTGAGATGCAGTTTGCTGATTTTGATTCCATTCTTCTGGAGTGCGGCAATGGCAGCTTGAGGTTCTTCAAATTCGACGGCCAGATGGCAAGTGTCATAGTTGACGCCCAGATGTTCTGCTAATCTTGGGTCGTTGGGATGTTCGGCGCGTAGATCGTTAAAAAACTGAATCGTTTCCGCACTCGTTTCGAACCACCCCAGCGGTTCCGGTTCCAGTCCCAAATGCAGCTTCTTTCCTGTTCGCTCGCTAAGTTTTGCGATGTGTTCCACGCATCGCCAGATATTATCTCGAATTTGCTTTCCTTGTCCCGCGCTGGTGATGAATTCCTTGAACGAGCCGGGCAAGGTGCTGACGCTGCCTTCGACGCCCGCAGGAACCAACTCCGCGAGCAAATCAAAAAGCAAGTTGGTATATTCGAGCCGTTCAGGAGAAGTCCAGTCCGGCCGATAAACCTGTTCTTTTACACGTGCGCCGTGGAAACGTCCGAACGGAAAGCCATTGATCGTGAAAACATAGCAATCATTCTCATCCAGCCATTGCTTGAAGGCATTTAATTTTGTCGGTTCCTTCAATTCCTGTGCTGCGGTGTTGCTCAAGCGCAGGCCAATGGCATACAGTTTATCGGGACAAACCCGCTGGCGCACGGCGAGCGTGTAATTTTTCAGCGAGTCAAAAGTTTCCTGCCAGTTTTCACCGCGATGGATGTTCGTGCAGTAGGCGAGATGCAGGCCGTGGTTCAGTTTCATAGAATGGCAATGAGGTTAGGGAGATTTTTCTTTGCCGAGAAACTCCACCTTGGCACTCAGTTCCGGTGTGAGAAAATGGTCGGGATTACGAATCTGGACCTTGACCTGCAGAGTTCCCTTTTGCCGGTTGGCTTCCGGCGCGATTTCCGCCACGTAGCCATCATACACCTTGTCCGGGTAGGCCTCTGGGCTGACATGACACTTCTGATCCATGAAGACCTTGGATAAATCGGCTTCGTTCAAATCCACTTCCACCTGCAAATCTTTCGGATCAGCCACCGCAATCAACGCGGTGCTGGGGCCGCGCGTGCCGCCGAAACTTTGCGGCACAACCAATTCATTCGGTTCAACTAATTTCTCCAACACCACCCCGTTAATCGGCGAACGAATGATCGTCCAAGCCAGGTAGGTTTTAGCCACTTCGTAAGAGCCTTGGATTTCCTTCACGGCGGCTTCGGCCGATTCCAATTGCAGTCGGGCATCATCCTCCGCTTTTTTGGACTCAGTCTGGGTTTTGTTCAATTGGGTGATTCGCTCGTAATCCAGTTTGGCCCTATTCACGTTGGCTTTCGCGCTCGCCAAACGTCCTTCCACTTCATGCACTCGCGCCTGATATTCTGCATCGTCGAGCGTCACCACCACTTGGCCGTTGGTCACGGCATCGCCTTTCTTAACACCAATCCACGTCACCGTTCCCATGAAGCGCGGACTGAGTTCAATGCGTTCACGATTAATAATATAACCGCTAACGGTGAGAACAGAATTGGCGGAGTTTGTTCCAACTGAATTGGTTGACGAAGCTTGTGCCGGGGAGACGGCTTCCGCATTCGTGGCGGACTTTTTAGAATTATTCACCACACGGTGCGCATCTTTTGCCCGCGGCCAGGCAAAGAAAAGCGCCACGCCAGTAGTGACCAGCACCAGAAAAAAGATGGTCATCACCGGACGGCCCGGTCGCTTCTTTTCTTCGGGATCGATCTCTAATTCTTTGATCTTATCAGAATTCATTTAATACAAATTTAAGATGAAGTGAAATGGCCCAACAGAAAAGGAGGAAATGACTGCTTATGTTATGGCGACTTGGTTTTAAAGAGACTTCAACGCAGCAATGACGGGCAGACGCGCGGCGCGAATGGAGGGCAGTAAACTGCCGAGCACGCCCACAATCACGGAAAAAGCCAATCCTTTGACCGCCAACATCGGGGTCATACGAAATTGAAAAACCGTTTCGCCCCACGTTTCAAAGTTCAATGTGCCGATGGAGTAACCGAGCAAGGGCAGGGGTAGGGCGAGCAAACAGCCAATAACGCCACCCACTAACGACAAAAAAGCGCCTTCCAACAGGAAGCTGATCAAGATGGAACGACGCCGATAGCCGAGCACACGTAACGTGCCAATTTCCCGTGTGCGCGAGCCAACGCTCGCATACATCGTGTTCATCGCGGCAAAGATGGCTCCCACGGACATGGCCATCGCGAGAAAATTGCCGAGGAATTTGATCGGCATCGCGGTCTTCGTCTGCGCAGCATAATACTCCACCTCAGAAAGCGCCAGCAGCGGTAAGCGCTTGTCGGATTCGATGCGCTTCACAAATTCCTTGCCTGCCGCATCGTCTTTCGCGCGCACGAGCACGCTGGAATAATTTTCACGATCAAAGATGGAGCGGGATTCGTCCGCGTCCATCCAGACTTCGGAATCAAACGCGCTGCTGCTGCCATCGAGAATGCCCACCACCGTCAATTCCTTGCCACCAGTTCTGAATTTTCCGCCTATTTCAAAATTGGCAAAGCGTGGCGAGAGTCGACGGCTGACCACCACTTCGCGCTTTCCCGGAGTGAACCAGCGCCCTTCAACCAATGATACCTGCGGACGCAAATCCATGCCGACCGGCGAAACTCCGCGCACGAGAACATTCGCTTCACCACTGCCATCGCGTCTCGGAAGGCTTACCAATACAACCACATCCGCCGATAACAGCGGTTGGCCCTTGGCATCGCGAGCGATCTGTGGAAGATAGTTGAACTCCTTCAATTGCGCGCGAGTCACCTGGCTGCTCGATTCAGCAGTGGAGCCTTTCCGAACGATCATAATGTTGCGTGGATCGCCGGTGTTCTGGCTCGATTTTTCCAAACCTTCTGCCATGGTCTGCATGATCATATAAACCGCCACTACGAGCGCAATACCGGCAATCGTCGCCACTGTGGCTCGCCAGCGAACGAAGACATTTCGAATGTTATAGGTGATGGGTAGTGCCATGCTAATCCAGAGTTTTGAGTCCTTCCACCACACTGGTTTTAGCCACGGAAATTGATGGCATGATACTGGCTGCGATTCCTAAACCTGCTGCCACAGTGATGGCGGTGCCGATGATCTTGGGAGTAACTTCTAGGGTAATAAAAATGCCATTAGTCATTTTGGAGACGCTGCCAAATGTATAAAGCAGGTAAGCGCCACCCACTCCAATTAGTGCCCCAAACATGGCCAAAGCAAAACTTTCCGCGAGAATAAAAGCAAACAGTTCACGGCGGCGAAAGCCTAGCGCTTTCAGCACAGCCAACTCGCGGAAGCGCTCGCGAATGGACATGCTCATGGTGCTGGCACTGACCAGAATCAAAGTAAAAACGACCACGGTACAGATTGCTCCGACGAATAATTTTATATTACCCCACATGGAAGTGAAACTGAGTTGGAACGCCCGCTCAGTTTCAGCGCGCACTTCGGCAGAGCTATTGGCGAACGTGTTGTTAATTGTGGTGATGACCTGGGGCATGTCCTCGGCGGACCGAACTTTCAACCACCACATGCCGACCTGACCCATGTCACCCATAGCTTCATCGAAATATTTGTGGTGAAAAAACATGTTGCGGTCATCAATCGTGCCGGAATAAATGCCGGCAAGATTGAATTCCAAAGTGACAGGATAAATCGTGCCAACCAGGGTTATACGGTCGCCAATCTTCAGATGATATTTCTCCGCAGTGAGTTTGCCGATGATGCAGGCGCGCATATCTTTTTGGAATGCTTCGAATTGTTCTTCCGGCATTTTGGAATCACCAAAGATGGTTCGAAATTTTGAAGCATCCATTGCAAATTGTCCAAAGGTGAGGCCGCCCTCGTTCTTATAAGTTCCCCCAAACCAAGTGAAGGGTGAGACCGCTTCCACGCCGGGAACTCGCTCAATAATCGGACGCTGCTTGGCTGGCAACAGATTAGCAATGGATATTTTACTCCTCACCACGACCCGCAACGCCGCTCCAATATCTTCCGGCGGCAAAGTCAATTCGCGTAGCGCCACCAGCAAGGTCACGAGCAGGAACAAACTGACAGCGACGCTAAGAATTGAAAGCGTTGCGCGGCGCTTGTTGCGCATGGCGTTTTTGAGAATGAATGTCCCGATGGTCATTCCGAAATAGTATAATCCAGCTAGTTGCTCAATTCACCCTTCTCCAGGTGAATCGTTCGCGAACCAAATGCCGCCGCCTTGGGATCATGCGTCACCATGATAACCGTTTTGCCAGCGGATTTACTTAACGTTTGCAAGATGCCGAGAACATCCTGTGCGGATTGGGAATCGAGATTGCCGGTAGGTTCATCGGCCACGACCAAACTGGGGGAAGTAACGAGCGCACGGGCGATGGCCACGCGCTGTTCCTGTCCGCCGGAGAGTTGGCGGGGCAAATGAGTTTTTCGTTCAGCCAGTCCCACTAATTCTAGTGCCGTATTGACCTGGTGCCGCCGCTGTTTGCTGTTGAGCCGTGTCAATAGCAGGGGTAATTCCACATTTTCATAAGCCGTCAGCACTGGAATCAAATTAAAAGTCTGGAATACAAACCCGACGTTTTGGTTTCGCCAATCAGCCAATTGGGATTCGTTAAGCTTCGCGACATCAATGCCTTGAACGTGACACTCGCCGCTGGTTGGCCGATCAATGCCAGCTATGATATGGAGTAAAGTCGATTTACCCGAGCCGGATGGCCCCATGAGCGTGAGAAACTCGCCCGCTCGGATGTCCAGGGAAATGTTATCCAGCGCGGTGACGTTGATTTCGCCCTGCCGATAAATTTTCGAGAGGTTCCGAATCGTGACAATATTCTCAGCCATAGCCATCCGGCAAAGAGATAGGGCAGACTGGGATTATTTGCAATGAAAGCGATGCTATTTCTGCGGGGTTTTCTGAAGGCGAAGCATTTCCACGGCATAACGGCGTCCGAATTCCCTTTGCGAAACGGCGTTGAAATGGACTTCATCGCCTTTATGCGTCAGGCCGTGAGATTCCGCGCAGGCAGTCAGAGGAACTGTCTCTGGAATTTTTCCCAATGCTTCGTTCACCATCCTGGCAAAAGGAGATTTATCTTCTTTGCGGTCGTAAAGAAACTCGCCAATTTTGCCCGCTACAAAAGGAAGGTTTGTGAAACCCAAATCCGTACGCAGATCGTGAATCATATGAGCGAGACGCATGCCGTACGAATCGGCATTTGTTTGCGTGCCGGAATCACTTTCACCCTGATGCCAAAGGACGCCTTTGAGAGTCCCGTCTTTCATGGCGAATTTGGCGCGCTTGACGGCACGTTCGTATAGGTCGCCTCCCTTTTCCCAGCGCTTCAAAGGCGTGCCGCCAACGGCACAGGGGACGAGTCCGACGGTCACCGAAGGATCTTTAACTGCCATTACTTTGCCGAATGCAAATCCGGGTCCAACGCCCAATCCGCTCTTTCGGTCACGGGTAATGGGTTCTACCGCTGGCTCCCAAGTATTGTTAGTGGAAAGAACCAGCACTCTGGCATGGGGAGTTGTATCCTCTTTGCCAAGCTCACCACGTCCGGCCATGTTGGATTGGCCCATGAGCAAGTAAAGATGCAGTTTTTCCTTCTTGGGCAATTGAACTGAGGCATTTGATGTTTCTGCCTGACTGGATAAGCCGATTAAAACGCAGACGATAATCGAAAGTAAACCGAGGAGCTTTTTCATAAGAGTTAACTTCCAATGTCTTTGGTTACTTCACAAAACCCTGGGTCTTCAGCCAAAAAATACAATCGCGGGTCCAGGGATGTAACTTGGCGGGATCTGGATCGTAAGCATCGTAAGGCTTGTAACCCAAACCCATGCCGTGCTTGCCCTTTTCGTAGATATGTTAATCA
>JAQGPC010000189.1 GCA_028293285.1 Pedosphaera sp. | reverse complement strand
TTTTTCCTCCTTTCCAACCGCGTTTGCAGCGTGTTTCATCTCCGCTACATTATATGGCTATGGATGAAACGAATTCATTAATCGAACAACGCAAGAGCAAACTGGCCGCACTCCGGGCCAAAGGCATTAATCCATTTGCCAATAAATTTACTCCGAGCGAATCCTGCGACCACGCCCGCTCCAACTATGTCGAAGGCCGCGAAGTCGCCGTCGCCGGTCGCATCACCGCCCACCGCGAGATGGGCAAGAGCATGTTCATCGACGTCAAAGACCAAAGCGGTCGCATCCAGGTTTACGCCCAGAAACAAGCCATGGGCGACGAACAGTTCGACATCTTCAAACATCTCGACATGGGCGATTTCATCGGCGTGAAAGGAACTCTCTTCACCACCAAGACCGGCGAAATTTCCGTCAAACTCGCCTCCTTCACCATTCTCGGCAAAGCCCTCCGCCCGCCACCCGAGAAATGGCATGGCCTCGTCGATACCGAAATCCGCTACCGCCAGCGTTACCTCGACCTCATCTCCAACGACGAAGTGAAGAAAACCTTTCTGCTGCGCAGCGCCGTCGTTCGCGAAATCCGTAACTTCTTCCATTCCCGTGATTACGTCGAAGTGGAAACGCCGATGATGCAGCCGATTCCTGGTGGCGCAGCCGCGCAACCATTCAAGACCTTTCACAACGCGCTCGGCTGCGAATTTTATTTACGCATCGCCATCGAGCTTTATCACAAACGCCTGCTCGTCGGCGGCATCAATAAAATTTTTGAAATCGGCAAAAACTTTCGCAATGAAGGTCTCTCGCGCAAGCACAATCCCGAATTCACCATGCTCGAAGCCTACGACGCCTTTGGCGATTACGCGACGATGATGGAAACCGTCGAATCGCTGATTTGCCATGTCGCCGAGAAAGTCTTGGGCGGTTTGAAAATCGAGCACAAGGATGCGGCAGGAACAACCACAAAAACAATTGACCTTTCCCGTCCATGGCGACGCGCGAAGTACAAGGATTTGGTCCGCGAAAAAGCCGGTGCCGATTGGTTTGAGATTTCTCCGCAGCAACGACGCGAACGCGCTGTTACCCTCGGCGCAGAGATTGGAAAAGAATACGAAGACTTCGAAGTCACTGGCGCAGTCTTCGAAAAACTCATCGAGCCGACCTTAATGAATCCAGTCTTCGTCACGCATCTCCCTAAAGAACTCGTGCCCCTCGCCAAACTCTCGCCCGAAGACCCGACCACCGTTGAAGTCTTCGAGTGCTGCATCAATGGCGCGGAAATCGCCCCCGGCTACACCGAACAAAACGACCCCATCGAACAACGCGAACGCCTGGAACATCAAGCCGGCGGCGAGCAACAGAAACTTGACGAAGACTTCCTCGTCGCCCTCGAACACGGCATGCCCCCCGCTGGCGGCATCGGCATCGGCATCGATCGTTTGTGCATGATGCTCCTCGGCCAGGAATCCATTCGCGACGTTATCCTCTTCCCCCAGATGAAGCCGAAGAGTTAGACTCGTGAGGCACTTTCTTTCAATTGTAGCGGCGGTCTATGACCGCCGTATTTCTTTTCCCTTCGCGTCTTCGCGCCTTGGTTGTTTCTTACCTCTTATCCGTGAACAGAATCACCGCATGCCTGTCAGAAGGGTATGTCAATGAGGCCAAGACGCCTAAAATTTTGCGGCTGGTTTCTATTGTTATCGGGCTTGCTGCTCGTAACCGCCGGGCTCTGGCTCGCGATGAAACCCGAGTTGTATCTGGCCAGAGCGAAAGTTAAAGTTGACATGAGGTATTCTGACTACCCAGGCATGGAAACGAATGCTTCCTCTCCTGCATACGATCCTTATTTTATTATCCATACTGAATTCAAAATCATCCAATCCGAAATCATTTTGGACAAAGTCATCACAAATCTGAACCTAACGGAACTCTGGACAAACAAGTCAATAAAAGGGCCTTCAAATACCGCCGCTATCCGTGAAATTCTCAGACACTCTCTGGAACTACGTCCCATCCGCGGCACGAGTTTGATAGCAATTAAGGTCACTTGGTCTGATCCAAAACAGGCAGCCGATATCGCCAATGCAATTGCTGGGGCTTACTCTGATCACCAAAGTAATCGTAGAACTGCGTTTCGAAAAAGCCTCCATGAAAGACTTTTGCTGGAGTTGAAAGAACTGGACTCCAAAATAAAATCAAACCAAACCCCAGCCGACTTGGAAAAATTGCAGCAAACTCGCGATGCCTTGGCAGCTAAAATTGATACCGAATTTAATCCTCTTATAATTAGACATGCTCCCGTGCTGGTCGTTGAAACCGCCGAACCCGCCTCCCAGCCAATCTTCCCCACTCATATCATTGGCATCAACCTCGCGATCATCGGCAGCGTGATGAGTTTCTTCGGTCTGTTCTCGCTAAGGCAGGCAGCCAGGTTTTCTGCCAACCAACCGTCTAATCCTTGAACGGAAACATTGCCCGCCTGTCAGAGGGTTATGCCAACGGAGCCCCACAATATTATCAACATTAGTCTTGCCGCCATCAGCGACTTGTTGCTCCTTCTCAGTCCGCGCTTGATTAATACGACGCACAAACGAACTATCTCGTAGCTTCCAACATGAAGGACAATATTCGAATCGCATTGGCACAATTCGGCAAGGCAGCCATGGCTGGCGGAGTGCTGGTTCTGGCCGCCGCATTCTTTTACCTTGTCCTGACGCCAAAGTCATATCAAGCCGGCACCAAGATAAAGCTCGAACAGCGCGATTGGATTTCCACCAATAAATTGCACAACCCCTACGACCCGCGCATCGTCCCGCCCGAATACGAACTAATCCGCTCCGACGCCATTCTCAGCAAAGCCATTGAGAATCTGCATCTCGCCGAAACCTGGGGCAAACGTTACCAACAGGGCGTCTCGCTGAAAACCAATGAAAGCCTCGCGCTGCTTCGCACCAAGACCAGGATTAGCGTCCTGCCTCAAAGTACGGTTATGCAAGTCCAGGTAAACAGTGAAAACCCAGACGAGACGGCTGCCATCGCAAATGAAATCGCCCGCGTTTACCGCGAGCAACGGGAAACCGAAAGAAAAGTGGCCACCAGCGATAAAGTTGCGTCCTTAAAAAAGGAATGGGAAGAGCAAAGTCGAAAACTTTCCCAGGCAGAAGATAATCTCAAGAAGCTCCGCTTCGACATCTCCATGTCACGCATTACGAATTCCGCAATGGTTTACGATGCCCAGGGTCTTGAATTTCTCCAACGCAAACGCGTTCAGTTGCAATCCGATTACGTGCGCGAAGACAATGTGCTCAAACAACTCAAGTCATTGGATCACGAAAAGCTGCGGCAAGTCCTGCCCACCATGACCACCAATCAATTCCTGAATAGTCTTCTGGATAAATTAAGCGAAGCCGAATCCGAATTGAACTTCAGCAAGACCAACACCGCGCCCGATTCTGTCCAAACCAGGCACGCCGCCACTGCCGTGAGCGAGTTGAACAAACGTGTCGATTCCACACTGGACGCCTTCCTCACCCAGAAAACCGCAGAACTGGATTCCACCAAAGCCGAACTTGAAAAAGCAGTGGACATGCTGAAGAACGCCCATACGGCTACTAATGCTGCCAATCCTCAAGATGCGGTTTTCGCACAAGCAGTGCAAGAGGTGCAAACACTCAAAACCGAGAACGACAACTTAAAGGAAAAACTCGATGCCACTTCGATTGATGCCGTGATGCCTACCGCCGTCTCCGCCGAAATTCTGACACCCGCCGAAACTCCTTCTGAGCCATTTTCGCCAAATCGTTCCGCCGCAACCAAGACCATGTGCGTCGCCGGAGGATTGATTCTACTCGGATTGCTTACCAAGCTTTTCACGTTCAAAATCAAAAGAGTCACACCTCCTCCCGCCAGTCTCAATTAAGCCATCCTCATCCCACGTTTTTTAATTCACAAGCATGGTTTGCATTTATGGCCACGAGATGATTGTGCGTGAAGCATTTCATTAACACTGCGGCTTCAGCCCGGTGGTTTGCAGACGAGCGGGAATACATTAACCGTTTCAACGGTTTTAGTGTAGCCGGTCAGGAGCATGCCCAGGCATAATCCAACCCAAAAATGAACTGGCAAACATGCTCCAAACCTGCCATGACTAACTCATACAAAAAATCTCAATCAGCATCGAAAATCTTAAACTTACCCCGCATCCAATTACTTTAATTACTGACTGACTTACTGCCATGACTCACGGCGAAAATCTGGAATTAGTCCGCGAAAAAACCGAATCGCATCTGCGTGAAATCCTGGGCTGCACACGCGGAGCCATGGGCCTCATGGCTCTGGATTTAACCACCGGCGAAAAGCTCGGCATTAATGACCATCTGGTCTTCCCCCAGGCGAGCGCCATCAAAATTCCTGTCTTGATGGAAGTTTATAAACAAGCCAGTGAAGGAAAATTCAAGCTCACTGACTTGCGCCGCATTGAGAAGCAGGACAAAGCCGGCGGTAGCGGTGTCCTCTTCGAACTCGGCGATGGCACCGTGCAAATGAGCCTCCATGATCTTTGCATCCTGATGATCACCGTCAGCGACAATACCGCGATGAATATGCTGATTGATCTGGTTGGCATCGCGAACGTCAATCAAACCCTCGCTTCACTGGGCTTAAAGCAAACTCGCTTGCAACGCCGCATGATTGACACCGCTGCCTCCCTTCGCGGCGAAGAAAATCTATCCACTCCATTCGAAGCCGCGCGCATAATGGAAATTCTCTATAAAGGTGAATTTATCAACCGCACGATCTGCGATGATATTCTGTCCATCTTGAAGAAACACAAATCCACCGGAATCAGTTCAGGCTTGCCCGCGGAAATTCCCATCGCCTCCAAACCGGGTGGACTTGCCGGTGTCGCCACTGAGTGGGCGATTGTGTTCCTGCCGAACCGGCCCTATATTCTGGTAATCATGGAGAATTACGGCATAGCGCAGGAGGCTTCCCAAGCCATGAAAGACATTTCCAAAACTCTTTACGATTACTACTTCCGTCTGAGCCGCGCTACTTCACATGGAATATACATTGCGCCTCCATCGGCAACATGAAAGCAAAGTATTCCATACGCATTTGTATAGTCTGGATCTGCTTGTTTTTCGGATTAAGTAATATCTATTCCCAAACGCTGAATCTTCCTCCACGCCCCGCCAACGCACCCACCGGCAGCCAGTTTATCAACATCATCAACTCGATGCCGTTGACCGAGCGTGAAAATTGGATTTATGCGCAGATTGCTGCTGGTAATGTTCCTAACTGGCTTAGAACCCTTGTCCCCATCACGATTACACAAGGTGGCCATACGCTCACCTATTACGTTACTCCGGATTACATGGCCATCGGTTCCGACCAGGATTATTTCCTCGAACCAATGACGCCGCTGTTGGTGCAACGCGTTGCCAATCTCCTCAATTGCACCCTGCCGACGCGCAAGATGGTCGATTATCATTACACGAATGCAGTCGTGCATCTTTCGCCTTCAAGTATTCCACCCAGTGCAACAATGACCACCGTCCCGATTTTCGCCCAGCACAACACCACTGTGCGCGGTCAACGAAATACCACAACCAATGCACATCCTTTCGGCGCTTTGGTCGATGGTGATAAAAAGGACGTTATCATCTCTACTCGTATTTATGGCAATCCTTCGCCTGGCCGGGTGGTCATTTACGGTTGGCATTATCCCGACGGCACTTGGATTCAAGATGTCACAGCTATCCACGAAGAAACCTACGCCGATTACAGCCACGGAATTCGCATGGTGCAAATGGCCATCACACTCGATGGAGTTCCCAACACTGTCACGAATGTTCTTGCCAGTGCAACCCTTTCATCCTTGCTCAGCGACGAGGGAGTCATCTCGGTGCCGCGGTATCCGCATTACAACCTGGCTCCAGTCATCATCACGCAACCACGCAGCCATAGCGTCAATCAGGGAAACAATCTGAGCCTCACCGTCACTGCCCTCGGTGACTCGCCCCTGAGTTATCAATGGAAATCAAATGGCTCGCCCGTATCTGGCGCAACCAACTCCAGCCTTTCCATCACCAATGTTCAGGCCGTCAGCGCAGGAAGTTACACTGTAACGATTACAAATAGTTTCGGCTCAGTCACCACTATTGCAGCCCCGCTCAAAGTAAACACCTCCGCCTTTCCCCTACTCTACTCGGATAATTTTGATGCCAACAGCTCCGCAAATTGGAATCTTTTTTCAGGTTCCGGCGACGGTGTCTCGGACTACACGGTTGATTGGGCTTACGATTACAGCGCCATTCCCTACACCTTCAACAACACGACTTACTTAATCCCACCCGCCCCTAATTCCACAAATGGTTCCACCAAAGGCGTAAGATTCACGGTCAACAATAATGACACTAACGGCGTCATTTCCGGCGTAAACATCTATCCGAAGAATCAATCCTTCTCGAACAACTTTGCCCTGAAGTTCGATATGTGGATCAACTACCCCGGCGACGCTGCTGGCGCGACCGCGACCGGCAGCACCGAGTTTGCCATCTTCGGCATCAACCACTCCGGCACAAAAGCTAATTGGGCCGCCACCTCGACCCCCTCAACTGACGGCATCTGGTTCGGCGTTGATGGCGAAGGTGGCACCAATCCCGATTATCGCTCCTATGTGGGCAATCCGACCGGCGTACAAACAACATGGAACGTCCCTACCAACGGCATGGCTTCCGCAGATAATGCCGCTGGAATTTATCCCGGCTTATTTCCAAGCACCCGCTTTGAAAGCGTTGGCGCTCCCGGTAAAAATTGGGTTGCCGGCGAAGTCAGCCAAACCAATGGCCTCCTCACTTGGAAACTGGATGGGACCATCATTGCCCAACGCAACAACAACTCTTCATTTACCAATGGAAATATCATGCTCGGCTTCATGGATATTTTCCCTTCCATCGCCAGTCCCGCCGCCGATGCCTTCGTTATCTTCGACAACGTGCGTGTGGAAAATTGGAGTGCGAGCGGACTGCTGGCCCCCGCCATTACCACTCAACCACAGGGTCAAACCGTCGAAGCCGGTTCCAACGTCACCTTTAGCGTCACCGCCACCGGCTCGAATCCATTGGCTTATCAATGGTCGTTTAATGGAAATCCCATCTCTAGTGCCACACTCAGTTCTCTCACATTAACGAACGTCCAATCTTCTAACGCCGGCAACTACACTGTCCTGGTAAGCAACGGCGCGGGTAATGTTCCCAGCGCAACGGCTCAACTCATTGTGCATACGCCGCAAGTCCAATTTGGCCCGGTGACCTTGCTCACCAACGGCCAGGTGCAGGTCACTTTCAGCGGCGTGCTCGGCACGGAATACCTGATTGAAGCCTCGACCAACCTGACAAATTGGAAACCCATTGATGTCCTTTACGATGGCGCTAATCCCGTCACGTTCATCGATCCCGATGCAAATCAATACACCAATCGCTATTACCGCGCGCGGTCTGTCGCTCTGCAAACTCTTACCGATTTTGAGTCCTATGCCTCGGGCACACCAGTGATGTTTCAAGCGCCTGCTTTCTCGGCCTCCACTTCCAGTTTCCTCGACCTGACCGCTGGTTCCATCGCTTACGTGACCAACTCCTTCCCCTCCGGTCACACCAGCACGAATGTTTTGCAAGCTTCGTGGTCTTTCAAAGTCGGCACCACAAACCCGTGGCTTCGGCTGACAACTTTTGCCGCGACCAATCTCGCCAATCCCGTCATCGGCACCAACCAGGTGCTCATGTTTGATATTTATACCGATAAGAATTTATATGTGGAATTTGGTTTTCGCGAAACCAGTACCAGCAACCCGATCGGTTCTGACGGGGGAATGTTAGGCAACATCGAATGGGTTGGCGGCTCGACTCTGAATACTCAAAACCCACCGAAGGGCCAATTGGTCACCGCCGGTCAATGGACCACCCTCCAATTTTTTATTCCTTACGAACCGGTGCGCAACTTTGTTGGCAATGGCATTCTCGAAACCACCACCGGCAAAGGTGTGCTGGAACATCTTTGCCTTGTCCCCGTCGGTGGATCAGGCGCGTACACTCTTTATCTCGACAACTTTCAGGTGGTAGATCTCGCGCCATAGTTTTACAACAGTTCCGAATCAGCAGGAACGGTCGCTTTCGGATTGGCTCACATGTTTATGTAAGGCAGCTTCGATTGCTTTTTTTAAAGAAGGAACCTAGTTTTCCTTCATCACCTGACTGTCCATCACGGAAAACCTTTTTATTCAGAAAGGAAAACTATGCAGAGATACACCACTCGTAAACAGAAAGCCCAAAACCTCCTCACCCTCGGTCTCGCCTCGATTGGCCTCGGCCTCGTCGGCCCTGCTACTGTTCAGGCACAACCCGATTATGCTCCCGCCATCTGGAACCCGGCTTTCAAAAACCATTGGTACACTTCAGGCAACGGGCACAAATTCGTCGTCATCCATGACATGGAAGGCTACTACCTGAGTACCATCTCCTACTTCAAGCAATCCGGCACCCAGGCCAGCGTTCACTATTGCGTAAACGGCTTGAAAGACAACTCCACCGACCATGCCGCCGGCGAAATCACCCAGATGGTGCGCGAACAGTTTTATGCCTGGCACGTACTCTGTTGGAATACTTATTGCCTTGGTACCGAGCATGAGGGTTTTGCCAGCAATCCAGCCTGGTACACCTACGATATGTATAAAGCGAGCTCCGGGTTGCAAAGGCATATGCTCGACGCCTGGGCCATTACTCCCCGCGACCGCAACCATGTCGTCGGCCATAATGAAAAACAAAATGCCGCCTGGGTGGCCTATGCTGGCCCGGCTTTCGGCATTGATCCCAATTGCAATACTCACACGGACCCCGGCCAATACTGGAATTGGGGCTACCTGATGGCTTTAATTAACAATCAGCCTTATAACAATTCCGACTCCCCCGTTATCAGTGCGCCTGCTTCGCTTTCTCCCGGTCAGGCATTTACTGCCACCGTCAGCTTCAGGAATATCAGCAGCCAGACCACTTGGACGAACAGCGGCACCAATCCTTATCGGCTTGGCTCTCAGAATCCTCAGGACAACACTGTATGGGCGGCCTTTAATCGCGTTAATATGCCGGTTTCTCAAGTTGCCACTGGTCAGGTTGTTACCTTTACCTTCAATTGCGCCGCCCCCGTCACCCCGGCAAACTATTCCTTTTCGTGGCAAATGGTTCAGGAAGGCGTTCAATGGTTCGGCCCAATTGCTTCGACCACTATCACGGTCGGTTCTCCTCCCGCTGATATCACCATCGATAATCCTGCGGCCACTGTGGCTGGGACTTGGTCAACCGGAACCAGCGCCACCGATAAATTCGGCACAGATTATCGTTTCAAAAGCGGCGGGAGCGGCAGTGCTTATCTTCAATTCACTCCCAATATCTTGAACGCCGGTTCCTATAACGTGTACGAATGGCATTCGCAGGGCGGCAATCGCACCACTGCCGCTCCCATCGTGGTTAACTACAACGGCGGCTCACAGACCGTAACGGTCAACCAACAAGTAAACGGCGGGGTTTGGAATCTCGTCGGCAAATTCAACTTTGCCGCGGGAAGCACCGGCAATGTCCGGGTCGCTGATAACTTCCCTGATGCGGCCAATGTCGTAATCGCCGACGCAATCAAGTTCGTCTGGGCTCCGTAAGCTGTATTTGAAATGACAACGGCCTGCTCCGGATTTCGGGGCAGGCCGTCATTATGTACTGTAAACTTAAGGAGCGATCTGAACGGAAAGGTGCAGGTAATTCTCCGTGCCGGAAAGATTGGTCACGGTCAATACTCCTTCGCCGCTACCATTGACGGTCACCGCAGCCGTGGACAAATCAATCCACGTTCCACCCAAGCTCGTGCTTCCTTGCACCCGGTAGGTTCGACCAGCCTCATAAGGAGAAAAGCTGATTTGCACGCTGCCTGAAGTTGCAGATTGGCCATGGACTTGCAAATGAGATCCAGCCTCCTGCGGCGAAGTGCCCACCACGTATTCCTGATAGTTGCTGTAGCCGTCTCCATCGGGATCATCCATGCCGTTGACGTTGTCCACGCCAAAATAGAAGTTGGCCCACCAACTTGGCACGGAGCCATCCGGCCGGGCATCCTGGCCTGCCGTGAGAATGAACTTCGCGGCATCCGCCATGATCAAACGATTATCTTCACCCGTGCCACTATTCAGTCGCACAAAACCGGCGGTGCCCACCGCAAAATCCCGTCCCGTTGCCAACAACTGCCAACTGCCCCCGTTAATAGTCTGGTCTACCATCACCAAGGTATCACCACTGGTTGAAGACACGAGCACGGGCGCGGCGCTGGAACGATTGGTTCCCGCGGGATACCATAGATACACATCGTATGTTCCCGCATTCAGTATTGTGGGCCGGAACGTAGCCTCGGCAGCACCATCTACATCGCTAAAGGCATATTTATAATAGAGACCGTATTTATCCAAGGCAGCGCTGCCGAGTGTCCATACCCCAAAATAGGAAGCGTGCGCTGCATCCACAATCAAGGCTACATCGGTGGATAAACTGAAGATCGGCGAATACACCACACTGCTTCCTGACGTGGATATAACCCGGTAAAAGTAAGTGCTGTTGGAGGAAAGACCCGAGATCCATACCAGATGATTAGTCAACAGAGTCGCATCCATTGTGGAGGCGCTTCCCAGATTGGTGGTCAGCCCGTACTCCACCTGGCTGGTAGCATTGGAAAGTGTGTTCCATGTGATGATCGCTCCCGTTGCGCGAGTTTGGGCGGCTACATTGCTCGGTGTAAACGCCGAGACGACCGTCAGTATCGCATTCGAGCTTGTCGCCAAGCCATCGCTGTTTGTGATTACCACCGAATACGCCCCCGCATCACTGAATCGGATATTGTTCAGCGTAAACGAACTGTCAGTGGCTCCCGCGATGGCGCTGCCATTCACCTGCCATTGATAAAATAACGGAGCCAGTCCACCGGCGCTAACCATGAAGGTTGCGCTCGAACCCGTATAATTGGTGAGGCTGACGGGCTGATTGGTGATGACCGGCGGATATAAAATGATACCGGGAAGGACAGTAAAGTTGCCGGGTGAGATATTGAAGAAGACGTTGCTCGAAGCCGCCACCTGAATGCGGGCTTGTGAACTCGTGACGTTCGGCAAACTAACCACCGCCGAGCCGGTATTGGGAACGTGATTGGTAAGCACAAACGGGAAGGTATTGCCGCCATTGGTCGAGAGCAGGATATTTACAAATCCCGCACTGATTGGAGCGTTGGTCGTGCCCGCCACATTCCAGACAACCGTTTGTGAATTGGACCACGTAACACTGGCAGCCGGTTTGGTGACTATGAACGGCCCCGCGGTGGAACTGACGGCCAACTGCATATCAGCAGTGTTAACACCTCCACCACCCGCATGATTGTCCCGGGCCGTCACGCGAAAACGCATTGTGCGACTCGTGGTCGGCAGTTTCTCGCCCAAGCTGGCTGTATTATTCAGGATGCTCGATAATTTTGGAAATATCCGCCAGGAATTAGTCGTGGGATTAAATGACCGGAATAGCGGGCTGGTGCCGTTGTCTGCCGCTGTCAGCGTTGTGGCAGGTCCCAAGTCTCTTTCTTCCCAACAATAGGTGAGGCTGTTTCCGTCCGGATCGCTGCCACTTGCAGTCAATATGAACGGCGTACTTTTGGGAATGGTAAAGTTTGGTCCGGCGTTTACGGTGGGCGCCGTATTGCCTGTTGCGGTCACCACGGGGCAGCTACTGCCTGCTCCCGTGGTAGTATAAACAATAATTTCATCGAAACTTATCCAGTGAAAATAAGGGTCGCTATGGGGTTGCAAGTCATCCGTGTTACAAATTCCCGCATATGCCATGATGGTGGATCCACTGCCGGGCTCATAAGCCGTCGAAGCATTCCGGTTTCCGCCGCCGCAGTTTAACGTCACACTATTGAAAGGATGGTTCCCGCCAAATTCATGTCCCATCTCATGGGCCACGTAGTCCACATAAAATGCGTCGCCGACCGGAGGGTCTGATCCGGTCACTCCCCAGGCTTTTAGGCCCGCGGTGCAAACCACCCCCAGCCCGGCAACTCCCCCGCCTCCCGTGCTGAAAACGTGTCCGATGTCGTAATTCGCGCTTCCGATGACGCTGTCCACTGTCGTTTGATTTTGATCGAGCATCGTGGGGCCATCAAAATTATCGTAAGGGTCCGTATTGGCATTGGTGAAAACTAAAAGGTTGTTGTTTGCGACTAACACGAGGCGAATGGCAACTTCGGTTTCGTAAATTCCCGTCACCCGATTTACAGCCGTCACGATTGCTGCCATGCCCGCCGCGACATTCGACGCACTTGGTTTGCTATGGAACGCCACATATTCCCCGGTCGCGGCGCATGCCAGACGATAAGTTCGCAGATTGCCACCTGAAGAACGTTGGAAATCCGGTTGCAGTGTGGCGCGTCCCGCCAGGCTGTCGCCCGCGGGCATCAGACATTTAAACCCGTCCGCCGACTTATGGTAATCGCTTTTGTAGTACGCCACATACAGGTTGGTGTCGCCTCTCGAATAAGGATCAATGTAAACGGCTCCGTTAGGCGAAAGAACCTGGGAATGAAAACCAGCGGGAGTTAAATCCAGCCGGACGGTTGCGGTCGGGTCATCAATACCCTGCCCTATATATGTTTTGATCTCCGGATATTGGACAGCCAATTCCGGGGCCATCACCGGCGATTCTAAAATTTCAAATCGTGCCATAGTGCCGTCGGGCATTGGCAATGTAATGATGGATGGCGCACTAACTCCATCCCGGCTGAATTCCTTCCTGGTTTGGTCAAAAATTCCGTGAAGGGCTGTATGATTCAGATTGAAGGCGCGAAATTTGTCCGGGCGCACCCAGGCTTCATCGGCGGAGCGGCTCTGCGGAATGGAATCAACCGCTTGCCAGAGATCATTTGCAGCACGAATCGCGGAACGGGCTGGTAAGGTGGTAATTATGATTGCGATTGCCAGGCCAAACGAGGTCACCCCTTGTTTCATCTTCATTGTATTTCCTTCTGAATAAACCGCGATTTAATCCAATCCGGCTTGCCGAATTGGCGCGTCTCCTCCCCTAAACCAGTGGGACCGCTGGCATTACTTAGCAAACGGGCTCTGATTAACAAGCTAAAACTAAGTGAAACAGTGGGTAACTGTATAGAGTTACAACAACTTACCCATGACCAAGTCCACCCTGCTTACTGGGCAACGATCTTGATCGTATGCGTCACGGGAACAAATGCCGCTTTGATTGCAGCCGCCAATGGTTCGCGCTCCGCTTCCGTCTTCGCGACGGTGCCTTCCATGTCCGACTTCGCTTCCGGACTGCGGAAAAGTTGCTTGATCTGTTTGGTTTCGAAATTTTGCTTCGCGGTCACTGCGTCATCCACCTTCTTGAAATTATCGCTGAACGGATTGTGTGGAAATTCTTCTGCCAGATTGATTCCCTTGCGCAACTGCTCGCCGCTGAAACTTTTGCTGTCGTTGCCCCAGGTCACCTGATACGAACTGGCATCGGCATGCTTAACCACCAGCTTGAATTGGTTTAATTCCTGATTGAATGGAACCAGCATGGTGCCGGAACGAATATTGTCGTCTTTCTTGGGATCGCCTTCGCCGATGCAGAATGGATAGCGATGGCTTTTGATCTGCACTTCACCGTTGCTGCAATTGACCAATTCATGACCCTTGGAAACTTTCGCCTTGTTCGACTTCAGGTCCACAGTGAACGTGCCGATGTCCCCATCCAGCCCAAAGGCATGCAGAAATGCATACGCCATGACGACATGTCCCGCCCAACCCGGATGCACCCCGTCTTTTCCTGCAACGCAATAGTCTGCGCCATATTTCTCCGAAGCAAAATGATCCGCCACCAGCATCGGCCAGAAGACATCCGCAAATCCAACCTTCTCTTTCTTGGCAATATCAATGTCCATGTTGCGCAGTTTGCAAAGATTTAGATTCAACTCGTCCTTGGTCGAATTGGTAGAGCCGGTCCATCCGGGACGCTTGCCAACGCACCCGGGCGAGCCCAATACCACGCGCGCACCATTGGCCTTGAACGCTTCGACAATGGCCGTGGTATTTGAAGAATAAACCTGCCCAATCCAATCTTCGTACGGCCGATACTTATGATCATTCATCCCGTAGCAGGTCGTGGCAATGGTCGGTTTGAAGCGCAGACAATCATTCGTCATACGGCCAAGAAAACCGGGTGTGACTTCCCCGCTCCAACCGTATTGCCGGACAGTAACATTCAACTCCGGCTGGCAGACCGTCAGGTAGGTTTCCATGATGCGCGAATACCTCTTCTGCTCTGTGATGGAATCGCCGCAGATCGCGAGTCGATCATTTTCTTTAAGCGCATGCTTTTTCGGCTTGGGCGCGGATACGGCCTGGAACTTCGCCAGATAAGTATCGCGTGGTTTCGCTTGGGCCGATGGTGCCAGTAAAACGGCGTAGGCAGCAAACCCGAGCGATAACAGAACAGTTTTAAAACGCATAATTTTAATGGACGAATTCTTTAGATTTGGAATTCATCCGTCAAGATTGTTTGGAGTTCAAACTACTGTGCCACCCAATTCACGCTATTCCGAAGAATCGTTTTATAAACCGTTAACTCATGAGCCTGACCATCGTGGCCGAGCGTGCAGCAGACGATGCGAGCTTTTGAATATTTGGTAATCCAAAGCACAGGATAAGTCTTTCCCGTCGTAAGATTTTTTCCTTCGGCCAGCACTTCGACAGGCGTGCCATTCGTATCAAATTGTGTATGATAAAGTTCATCGGCGATTTTAAAGGTCTTGGGAACACCCGCGACCAACGGATGCTTCTCATCTTTGACCGTCACTTCAAACACGTCATATTTATCGTGGCTGTTCGCGCCGCCGCCGACCAAAATGCGATTGTATTCCGGCCAATCTTTCCAGTTGTACCACAATGCGGGATGCACCAGTAGCAAGCCATGCCCGGCATCGGCGAAATCAAAGATTCCCTTGCGTAATTGCGGATCCGGCATCGGCTGATTGTTGCTGATGTAAAGCACATCCAAATCGTTCAACGCTGGCAGCACCGCTTCCACGTTCTCCGTATAATTCACGGATGCCTCCCCACCCTTCGTCAGTGTGGATACATCTGAATGATTAAACCAGCGACTGAAATCGTGAGAACTTCCGCCACCGACAATCAAGACACGCTTTCCTTGTCCCCATTTAAATGTGGGAACTGATGAGGTCGTATCACCTGCAGTTCCTGTTTCCGCCGTAATACCCACGAACACCGGCGCGACACGATTATCAAAACTCTCCAGTATGATACTGCTAATAACGCCTTGATGTTTTAATGTTTTGCTAAACGAGCGCACCTGCCCACGAGTGACCAGGTCGGCCACCGCTTTGGAACCCGGCACCTCCGCATTGCCAATATAGTCCGCAAATTCATTGCCGTTTTTCAGGATAAATTGCTCCTTCTCATTGTCTGCATAAAGCACAGTGACTTTTGCAACGGGCACATTTTCGTTTTTATTGCCACCATCCCACGGATAAGCCCAGCCACCAACACCACCGAGGAAGTGAAGTTTTCCCGCCTTAATATTAATATTCTCGATCTGCACCCGTTGTGGCAGCGTCTTGGCAAATCCATTGCCACCTTTCAACACAATGACATTGTTGCCCGATGTGGATTTCAGAGGATTAAGAATTTCAAACGGCACTTCGCCTGCCTTAATCAAACCAAAGCGTTTGAAATCGAGCGTTTCAGCGGTCGCATCCTGGCTGGTAAAAATTCCCCGGCGCGTATTTGCGGTAAAAGCAGCCGTCAGATCAATGACGCGATAGTTGGATTCCCCCGCGCAGATGTAAGAAAGAATGTCGCGCAGTCCGTCACCACCCAGCGCTTCCAAACCATTTGGCATCAAGGAAAGACCGGTATTTCGTCGGCTCTTGATGTTCTCGGCTTTGATTTCCACATCACCCGCCGCATTCCTGAGCGTCAAGCCAGCTTTGTTTTCACGAGCAATGATGCCGTCGTAAATCTCACCGTCCTTGGTTTCAATGCTGTAAGAATAGAAATTTGGTTCCACGACGCGATTAGGATCAAGCACATGTATAATCAATTCAGCGGCTCCATGCGCTCCCATCCCAGTCAAGTCAGGCGCAATGTCCTTGCCCTCGCCGTTGAAGCGATGACAAATCGCGCAGTTCTGCGTGAACAATTGTTTACCACGGACAACGTTGCCACGTTGGGTCACCAGTGGTGTGAACTTGGCGATGAGCGCATTCTTCTCCTTCATCTCCGGCCCGCGCAATTCATCAATGAGTTTGTTCGCACGTTCCGATACGGCTTTGTCACTGTGCGTCCGCAGACGATTAATTGTTACCGGCCCCAATGTCGCAAGGTTGATTTTACTCCCTTGAATCGCGTTAAGCAGCGCGAGCGACCAATCAGCACGCTTCAGTAATTGGTTCAGCGCCGTCTCCTGCAAATCCGCTGAAAGTTTCGGATAAGCGCCAACCAGCGCTTCGCCAATTCCAGCTTCGGGCACATTCCCGAGTGCTTCGATGATGCGCCGTTGCAAAACTGATGAACTGGATGAACCAAGAATATGGGCGACGGAAGGCACAATCTCCGCATTCATCTGGCGCACACCAAGCAATGTGTTTACCGTTTGCATCCGCTCGTCATCTGACCTGCCGGCATCATTTAATTGTTCGGAAAGCTTGACTACCAAACCCTTCAAATCCCCTGCCATGCTGCCCGTCTTGTCCCAGCGCGCCAGCAATGGGAGCGAAACCGTCGTAAGCTCTGTATCTGATGAAGCGAGAAGTGTTTTAAATGCCATTGCCAATCCGGGCGACCATGTCGGGACAACCTCTGGTTTAAGTTCATGAACCAGATTTTCCAGCACGACTTGTTTTAATAAATCAGCACGAGCAGGTTTAGAGGCGGTCAGGATAATAAGGCTCGCCGCTGCCGTGCCATCCTGTTTGGAACCAACCTGCCTGCTCAATTGAGCAACCAACTCTCTATATTTTGCAGGTTCAGCAGAATTTAATGCGACCTCGATAAAACGTTGTGGCTCTTTTGCGGCGACGCCGATGACCGCCGATTCCAACCAAGGATCTTTTAAATCAGGATAGGCGACGGTAAGCGCCTCAATTCCCTGGGAATCCAATTTAAAATTATTTAATGCCACGATTGCTTCGAGGCGCGCGCGCGGATTTGTATCTTTTAAATGTTTAATAACTGTCTGTTGCAGTTTTGTTGAAGCAGTTGCCGCCGCAGCGAGCTTCAATCCATTCTTGCGAACTCCAGGATCGGAAGAATTCATCGCCGCCACGAGAACCGCCTCCTCTTTGGATTGCCCCATCAATCCGAGATTATTCAAAGTCCACAGCGCATGGATGCGTGCTGGAGCAAACGTTTTTTCCGATTTAGCCAGCTTTTCCAGCCTGGAAGCAACATCCACCTTCCCTCGCTCATCCAGTAAACGTTGTGCCGTGCCACGAACCCATTCATTGGGATGTTCCAACGCCTTCACCAACTCACCAGCCGAAGCCTTGGCGAGGTTCGGCACTTTAAATTTTTTCACATCCTCGTGCTGCACGCGCCAGATGCGCCCAAAATAATGGTCACGATCAGGACGAATCGCCGCATTACTTTGCGGATCATGCTTGGGTCCGCGCGTGTCGTTATGCACCGCTGCCTGATTGTAAAAATCCACCACATACATCGCGCCATCGGGACCAACGCGCATGTGAATGGGACGGAACCAAAGATCGGTGCTCGCAATAAATTCCTTTTCCAGTCGTTCGGGATCTTTGCTGGCGACGTAGGTCACGCCATTCGGAGTAAGAATATCCTGGTGGACGAGGTTGATAGTCGGTTCGGCAACGTAATGAGTGTAGTTGTATTTCTCCGGCCAAGCCCCGCCATCGTAAATGCAGCAACCCGCTGCTGCCGTGAAATTTCCCACCCAATCAATCTGCACATACGCCTGCTTCTTCCATTCCATGGTTGGGAAGCTGCGTTTGTGATCTTCAATGAGCAGATAGCTCGTGGCATTTCCCACCCTGCCCCGCGCCAGCACCGATTCCGGCATCACGACATGATCGATGTGACTCCCATTCGCTTGCGTAAAGAAAACCTCTCCATCCGGCGCAATATCCACGCCCCACGTATTGCCGCTTTTCGAACTGAATTGTTCCATCGCGCTGCCGTCCGGCTTGAAGCGAATCACTCCCGAACTGATGCTGCCAAAATGTTTTTGTTCATCACCGGAATAGACATCACCACCGCTGTAACCGACCGTCGCGTAAATCCATCCATCCATGCCCCAGCGCAAATTACTCAACACCGCGTGCGTGTCCCGCGTGCCGAATCCTTTATAGAGCACTTCCTTCTTATCGGCCTTGCCGGTGTGCTTGGTATCGCGCAGCCAATAAATATCCGGCGGTTGCGCCACGATCACACCGTCCTTGTAGAACACCATGCTCGTGACCAAGTCCAGTCCATCGTAAAAGACCGTCTTTTTATCCATGCGCCCGTCATGATTGCTGTCCTCCAAAATTGAAATCCGATCATATGGCGCGCGCGCGCGATCCTGACGAAACGGATATTCCGGCGTCTCGGCGACCCACAACCGCCCTTGCGCGTCCCAATCAATCGAAATTGGCTTTTCAATCAGCGGTTCGGCGGCAACAAGGCTCAGATTAAAATCTGGCGGAACAGTAATTTTCGCCGCCGCTTTCTCCGGTGCAGTCGGCCCGCCCTCAGGATAAAGCAGACTCGCCACTTCTTCCTTCGTCACGAGCGAATCCACATCACGCTTGCCCGCCCAAGCAATCCCGCGCAGCAAAATCGCGCGATAATGTGGCAGGTTAAAACTCTTGTAGTTGTGCCCCGGAATTGAAACAAACGCGCGGTAGTTCTCCTTCTCGTAAGTCCACATCTGCGGGATGATCTCATAGACCGACGGCATCGCGCGGCCATCGCGTTTATTGCGATCATCCGGCTTGTAGGTGGCAGCGAGCACCTTTGCCTCCGGCATCATATGCAGATCGTAATACATTTCGTCATCGAAATCGAAGTTCGAAACCCCCTTCGTGATGGGCGAAGTGTGGTCTTGATAATAAAACGAAATGTCCCCCTCGAACCATTTGGAATGCCCATGCTCCCACGCTCCGCCGATGATCGTCTTGAACCACGGCGCGTCCGTGCCGCAAACTGCATCGTGGATCGCCACAATGCCGCCACCGCGTTTGAGAAACTTATCCAGGTTCGCGCGTTGCTCCGGCGACACCGTCCCCGCTTCCGCGGCAAACAACACCAGTACATCCGTCGCGTCCAACTGTTCCGCCGTGGGAAAATCCATCGCGCCAGACGCCTTCGCGCCGCGCTCATCCAGCAGCGTCTGCCATTCCTTAAGAAACCGGGGATGATCATGCTGATCGGGCCCGTGCGTCTTCACGCCCGCGCGGATGAAGACACGGAGTGGCGGCGGGGACTGTGCGAAAGCAGTAATCAATGAAGCCAGCAAGACCAAAGTGCAGATAAATCGTCTTTTCATAATGGGACGCCAATGCACGACTCTAGCCAGTCCTCGTCCCGCTACGAAAGGAAATTTTCAACCTGCTCAAGGAACTCGCCGGGGGAACATTCGCCGGTTTGGCCGGATCAAATGGGGCATAAACAATTCCTTTCGTAGCCGCAAATAAACACAACCGCCTGAAACCTGTCACTTCATTTAGTAATTGCTACCGAAAAGATTAGCGGCACTTCGATAAATCAATCTCTTAGGCCTCAATCGATTCACGAATAATGCGAACAACATCTGTCAGCTTTTGAAGATGCCGCATAGTAAACAAGCCAAGAATAATAAACACGAGCGCGCCGAATGAAGCACTCCAAGAGAATGCCGAGAACAGGTGGACAAACGCCCAGACACCTCGATAGAAAATCACATACATGACAAACAGGTAGGGTAGCCAACCAGAACAAATGGCAAATAACATCCATAAGTGCTTCTTCCTTCCGTTAGCGCGTGCGATGCCAACGCAACCATAAGCAAAAACACATATTATTGAAACAGCAGCCCCAAGTGCCAAAAAGAGGTAATCGCGCTGTGCAAATCCAAAATGTAATCCTTGCCCTACAGCGATACTAAATAACGCAAGAAAGCCAAAAAGCAGTCTAACGAGAACAGCGGCTATCAAGCGCTGAGAACTCAATCCCAGCTCATCTTTTGCGACTGGTTCGCTCATTTGCTTTGATGCATGCGGTCAGTACATCCACTTGCTTGCCTTCCTGTGTTCATTCTAGGTGCATGCAACTATGTTGTTTGATGAGAGCAGCTATGTCCGGACGAGCCTTTTTGATCGTCTGGTCGAAAATATTCTGGATGAAAGGAGCAACCCAGTATTGCGAATCCGGTTGGGGAGTCATGCCGCATTCCAAACAATCCAGATAATCACTCGACATCATATAATGGCCGTTGGCAAAAAACATGTACGAGACGTGTAATATAAGCACATCGCGCAGATCATTTGAGAACACCTCCAAGGCGCGTTGTCGACCCGAAAGGACTATCCGATTATCGTTGAGAAGGACGTTGCGATAGGAGTTATAGTGCATATTGTCGTTACAACGCTCTCTTAGCTGCTCGTACCTGTCATCGGCGAACAACAGAGCAGTAACCGGAGCAACTTTCGGCGAGCTTCCTATACATGCGAACATTTCCCCATACCTGGGGAGCTTTTTTCTTCCTTGTAGCCAATCGTCGATCTTTTCGACGATCAAATTCTCAATGCTGCAATGCTCCTCTAGGTGAAGGCCTGTGTATATATTGATGATGGCTGAGTCGTAGTACTTTCGAAGCAATGCGTAGGCGTCATTGATCCTTCCGTCTCGAAGGATCGTTCGAATTGATAGCAGCGTGCCTTCAATTGAGGAAAACAGATATGAATCGATGTTGCAGATGGCTCGTGTACCAATCGTGGCAAACCCGAACACTGAGCCAGCCAAACTCTCGTAGAAAGCAATGTACTGTTCGAGATCGGTAAAGACTGCGTGGTGCTGGTATTCTTCATCACTGACCATCATATCGTTTCCTCATGGAGTCGGCTTCTGAATCGCATGCCAAATAATTAATATACAACCTGTAATTCGTGTATTGAAACATTGGGTGCCTCAAAGGCGGTGGTGGGAGGTTGCCGGACGGGATTATGTTCGTCCAGCAGGATTTCCTTTGGACCGCCAAGGCTTACTCGTGACGATTCCGGCGAATTGTTAAGTCGTGTAACGTGATAAGTCTGAAAACATCAGTATTTTCCGGCCAAGGCTCGTCATAAGTATAACCCTCCAACATGCTGATAACTCCGTTCTCGATGAAAAGGACAAATCCAGCGCCGTGTTGTAAACCCGAAAACTCTGCGCCGACAGCACCTATCCTCGTTTTCGGCAAATTGCGCCGCACTTGAGCATCAGCCGGAATGACAAACTCAGTGAAAAAGCCGACTCCACTAAACTCTCGCTTGGCTACCGTTGTCTGCGCTAATTGCTGCCGAGCTATCGCGAATAGCTCGCCAGGTTTATCGAGCATCTTAGCAAGCACAGCCTTCTCAAGTGGTGTTAACATATCGGAGGGGTTTAACTAGTAACACGTCATGCCATTAGCTTCATAAAACATTTGGGACTCTTGATGTTCTGGTAAAATGGAACCTTGGCCATTGCTAAACTTATGAAGCCAAGTTTTGAAAGATTCGACGTGTTGCGCGGGAATTGTGCTGCCAATGAGCGTGCGAGAATCGTTCTCCGCCGCAATCGAAGTAATCATACCATTGAGTAAATTGAGCCTGCCCATGACTTCTAATTCAATAACCTTGGGGACGCTAACACGAATATTTATAATCTCGGAAGGCATGATGCAGTATCTGGAAGTTGCCGGACGGGACTCAGTTCGTCCAGCAGGATTTCCTTTCGTTGCCGAAAATAACACGAACTCTACAAACTATCACTTCATTTCTACAATTCGCTATCCGGATTTGCTTCAGCGTTCATCCTTCCGGTGAAGCCCGTTTGGAAACGGGCGCTCCGCAGTGGGAGGAAGTTGCCGGACGGGATTCGGTTCGTCCAGCAGGATTTCCATCAGCAGCCTTCTTTATTTCCCAAGCAGCATTTATTGACGCAGAAGCCTGGGATGAGCGTCTACGTGACAGTTTATAGCAGCAGTTTGTATAAATAGTTGACCTAAATCATAACGTGTGTTATCACTCTAATCAAGCCCGGCAATCGGGCGGGCGGCGTGCTGCATTGCGCTGTCGATCTTTGACAAATAAATGTGTTACAAGCGTTAAATCACCGAAGGCGTTCGATCCAGTACGAGCTGGTGCGACCTGGTCCGAGTTGGAAATGTTGCGTGGTTCGTGGTGCGTGCCAAAATCCGGCAATTCCGGGTTATTCCGCGTTATTCCGGGTTAATGGGGGTTAAAAAATGAAGAAGAAAACCGGAAATTAGCCGCGAAAGGACGCAAAGTTCGCAAAGGGGTGAGTGTGAGCGGGTATGAGCAAGTGCGACCTAGTACGAGTAGATACGAGTTCAAGCAGAGGACGGATGACGGAAGTCTGAGGACGGAAACTTACATCGGCGGTATTGGGATAGTCCCATCGTCGATTCTAATGACGATGGGACGCATCCCGGTCAAACGCCCCCACCTCCTTGGCTGGCTGCTAAAAACTGGCGTAGGGACTGGTGCTGACTTGTTTGAGTCGCACCCAGTCTATATTGGTGCGGGTGCTTTGCATGCCCCACTCGGTTTTGGAATCGCGCAATTTGTAAATCTCGGAGTGGCCATCGGCAAAGTTGAGCGGGTAGCTGCGACGGTGGCGGGTGGCGGGCATGTTGGCGAAGGGCTTGGAATCATCCATGGAAACCATAAACCAGCCGTCGTCGATGCTGCTTTCGTGTTCGTCGGTGAGGAGCCAGAGCCCGGCGGGTGCGGGTGAGACGAGTTCGGTTTCTTTGAGGTAGGTATGATAGGTGTTGAGTCCGAGAACATCGCTCATATAGCGGCTGCCGACCCAACCGTTCATGGAATAGCTGCGGACGCGGGATTTGCCGAGGGTCTTGGAGGTGTCGGCGGGACAATGGTAGATGTCGGGGTTGTTGCCGTAGGGAAAGAATTTGCTTTGGCGGAGGAGGCTTTGATTGGTGGATTCGAGGGCATTGGTCATGGTGCCGAGCACCCAGGAATTGCTGGAGGAGACGGTGTTGGGAGACAGTCCTTTGAATCCAGCGGGGACGTTATCTACGAAGCTGCCATTGTTGTCGGCGGTGTACATTTGAAAGCCCAGACCGAGCTGGCGGAGATTATTCACGCAAGCGGTTTGCACACCCTTGGCCTTGGCGCCGGCAAGCGCGGGCAAAAGGAGCCCGGCGAGGATGGCGATAATCGCGATAACAACAAGGAGTTCGATGAGTGTGAAGGCTTTCAAAGCATGCCGCTGTAACCGCCCGGAAGGAGCGGCAGCATGGCAGGGCAATGAAGGGTTTTCACGCAATCGTAGAAATTTTAAGCGGGAAAAGCGCGGATTGGGAACTGTGTGTCTGGAGGCACACCCATGGTTTTGATTGCGCTGACTCGCTCAAGATTGAATAATGCAACCCGAATGATAAGACTTAACGGCGCGCGAAAAGGATGCTTACGCGATGGTTCATAGCGGGATGGTTGCTGGCCGTGACAATGAGTGTCGCGGGCCAGAACGCTTCGATTTGCCGCATCTATGATGTCACTGACGGTCTTTCCATGACGGCTTGCGCCTCGGTTTCCGCGGGACCGCGCGGGCGCGTTTTGGTGAAGCATCCGGGTGCGGATCAAATGAGCTGGTTGGATGGTTATGAGGTGAAGAAGTTACCGGTGCCGACATCGGCCGGTGAGCGCGCCTACGAAAGTCCCGGCGGACAGATTTGGAGCGTGTGGTCGGGCGGGTTGGAGGAATACAACGGCCAGGCTTGGACGCGGTATCCCATCCCGGAAATCGCGGCAAGGCTCACGAATGGCGTGGGTGCAAATGCGCGGGTTCAGCTTTGGCCGACGAAACAAGGGCGCGTGCTTTTCCTGCTGCCGGAAAGTTTAATGGAGCTTAATACTGAGGATCCGAAGTCGCCGAAATCGCGGATCATTGTCAAATCCGACCAGACGAAGCTGGGTTCATTTACCGGAATGGCTGCTGCCTATGACGAAGGACTTTGGGTCACTGGACAAAAGGGTCTGGCAAAAGTCTCCTCACCAGCGCGAAATATCGCACCAACCAGCTCATGGATGGATATTCTGCCCAATGAAACGTTGCGCGTTACGAATTTGACAGAGCCGGTCGCGGATGAAGAAGGCGGTGTGACCGTTCTGGCAAAGGCATTGAAAGACAACGCCAAGGTCGCGCTCAATTTTAATGGGCGCCATTGGACGGTTTTACCATTGAAAGTGGAGGACGCACTTCAAGCCTGGCGAACTTCCGCGAATAGTTATTGTGTTGCGACTAAAGAAACAATTTCCTGCTACGAGGAAGATTCCGGAAGCATGCATCTTATCCGACAGGCAAGCAATCAGCAGTTTTGTGATTTGGCGGTGGATGCCCAGGAAGTTTTTTGGGTCGCCTCGACCATGGGCTTATTTCGATATGCCCCGTCCACTTGGGGCAAACCAACCGCATTGCAAAATTTGAATTCTCCCGCAAAGGCCATGGCTGAGGATGGCATGGGACATTTTTGGTTGTTGGACACGAATTGCCTTCACGAAATGCACGAGGACCATTGGCAGGCACATCCTTTTCCCGCAAAAATGGTCCCGTCATTTCAAAATAAACCCCGCCTGTTTGCGCTGGGTAATGGGAACGTAATTATTAATTCTGATGGTCAATTAATTCAATACCGCCCCAAGACCGCTGCCTTTGAATTTGTGACCGCAAAGAACGGAGAAAAGGTCAATGCACTGGGTTTGCTCAACGATGGAACTCTTTGCGTTCAGAAAATATCCACCGGGGAGAAGCCCAGCGGAAGATTGGAGGTTTATGACGGCTTGAATTTCAATCGCTTTCCATATCCGCAACCGGCCATGGATTTGGCCGGAGCAACTCAAATATTTGCTTCACCGGGCGGAGATCTTTGGCTGAGCGGAAAGCGCGGAATCGCCCGTTATCATCGGAAGGAATGGGAGGTGTTCACGGCTGCGGAAGGGAGTGTTCCGGAGGGAGCGATCTGCCTGACGGAAATCAGCGACGGCAAAGTCTGGTGTGGCACAACCAATAAAATTTGGGAATTTAACGGCAAGACCTGGTCGCTCATCCGCTCAGGTTTTGAACAAGTCAACGATCTGTTAAAAAGCCGCGATGGCAGCATCTGGGTGGCGACCAACCGCGGGTTGCATCGTTATTATCAAGGTGCCTGGGCAGCCAATGGCAAGGAAGAGGGATTGCCCAATGAAGAAGTTGGACAAATCTATGAGGATAAGCGCGGACGTATCTGGATTGGCACCGAGCGCGGAGCAAGCTTGTATCATCCCGAGGCTGACATGGACCCGCCGCAAACCTACGTGCAATCACATAAAGACAGGAAAAACAGCTTATTAGAGGGAGAGGTTTTTACGGTGAATTTCAGCGGCCGCGATAAATGGAAATATACCCCTTCAGAACGGCTGCTTTTTTCGCACCGGCTCGATGAACAGGATTGGTCCCCTTTTCAAGAACAACAAAGTGTCACTTATTCCGACTTGTTGCCCGGTCGGCATTATTTTCAAGTTCGGGCCATGGATCGGAACTGGAATGTGGATCCTAAACCTGCCCTCCTGGAATTTGCCGTCACTTTGCCCTGGTATAAAGAAACCCGGCTCGCTTTGGCAATTTCCGGTGCGGCAGCGGCGACCGTTTTCTTCGGTGGCCTGGCGCTAAATCGCCATCGTCGGCTATTACGCAGCTATGCCGAAGTGGAGAAGCAAGTCGCCTTGCGGACCAAGGAACTGGAAATCGCCCATGAAGAACTGTTGCACGGCCAAAAGATGAATGCACTGGGAACCCTGGCTGCCGGCATTGCCCATGATTTTAACAACATCCTGTCCATCATCAAAGGTTCCGCTCAAATCATTGAGGAAAATCTGGAAAACCGGGAAAAGATTGAGACTCGGGTGGGTCGAATTAAGACGGTTGTGGAACAAGGCGCGGGGATTGTCAGGGCCATGCTGGGCTTCAGCCGGGAATCAGATCACCACACGCAGTTGTGTGATGTAAACGCAATCGTCAGCCAGACCATTCAATTGCTCGGCGATCGTTTTCTCCATGAAGTGGAAGTGAAGGTGGAACAAGTTCCATTGTTACCGGAAGTTCCCGCATCGAAGGATTTCATCCAACAAATTCTTCTCAACTTTATTTTTAATGCCGCCGAAGCCACACCGGGAAGGAAACAGATCGTTTTGCGCACCAGCCAGACAGACCGGTTGCCACCCTTGATGGCGTTGGCTCCCGCGCAAGCGAATGGTTATGTATGCATCTCGGTCATGGATTCCGGTTCGGGCATTCCTCCTGAGGTCATGCCGCGCATTTTCGAACCGTTCTTTACTACCAAGGCATTTTCAGTACGGCGGGGCACTGGATTGGGATTGTCCATGGTTTATGAGCTCGCCCGGCAAATGCACTGCGGGCTGGCAGTTGATTCCGAACTGGGAAAAGGCAGCACCTTCACGCTAATCATTCCCAGAGACATCTCATCCCAAACCGCTCTTAATAAATAATCAATTATTCCAACCATGAACGCGGCCAAATTATTGATCATCGAGGATGATGATTTGCAATATGAGATCTACGAGGAGGCACTGTCGAAATATAAACTGATTCGCGTCCTCAAGGGAAGCCAGGCATTGCTCATGGTTCCAAAAGATCCGCCTGACGTGGTGATTTTGGATCATGTATTGGCGGACGGAGAACTGGGCCTGGATTTTCTTCCTGGTTTAAAGGAAGTCTTGCCGTTTGTGCCCATCATCATCGTCTCCGGCGCTTTGGAAGTGCATCAACAGTTCCAGGCACTCCAAGGTCCCCGCCGGGCTCACTATTGCCTTCCAAAACCCGTGGACATGCACGAATTAAGAAAAACTGTGGAAACAGCTTTGAAGGAATGTGGGGCCACTGAAGTGGTTCGGCAATTTGAAGCCTTGGAACGGTCCAAGCGCATTGACGCCCAAGAATTATTGAGCCGCTCAACTGATAGGCTCAGCCGTCAGAACCGAATCCGCGAGATCGTAGGTAGTTCCAGTGAGCGCCCGAACATCTCAGCCTTGGCCCGTGAATTTAACGTGGCCCGTCGAACCATCATTCGGGATTTGCAGGAACTAATAAGGCGCGGTCAATTGGCTCCGGAAATTTATCCAGAATGGGAAAGTCCGGATATTGAAGACTGACTTTGGAATAAGACCACCCGGGCGCGAAGCATCTCGGAAAACGCGCCCGGGTGGTTTTTATCCCCACCCCCTAAAGCTTCGATCAAGGCGACTGGCTCCCCGTTTAACAGGCTTTGCCGTGACCGCTGCATTTGGACTTAATGCCCATGCGCGAACCCGTTGGTCGTATTGATTCCCCACCCCCAGCATTTTGGCGTAATGATCTCCTAAAAAAGCATAACTCGTACTATAATTGCCGAGCCACTTGACTGGCGCATTCAGCTTCCAGTCACTTCGCTGTTTCCCGGTCACATTAAATATGTAAAGTTTTCGCGCCATATACTTCGGTGCTGTGCTTTCACCATCTACCCAGCAATCGTAATGCCAACTCGAAATATCAATAAAAACAGAGTATTTTGGCATGTCGCGTGGTTGTCAGAGTAGGAATTACACGCAAAGTGCGTGAGTCTCACCCACACCAGTGCGTAATTTATTTCCAACCACTTCTGAATTGGTGTTAGAACTGGATTCAATCTTCTTCCCGTCCTAGAGTCAGCGCGCAGATGAAAAATTTGTTTCGCGCCCTGCAATATTTTCGTCCCGATACGCCGCGCCTGGTGGTGGTGAGTCTATTGTTGTTGGGTAGTATTGGCGCAAACCTGCTTAAGCCTTGGCCGCTTGCCCTTATTATCGATTCCGTGCTGGGAGATAAACCCCTGCCTCACTGGTTAATGGAATGGACCGGTCAGCCATCAAAAAACCGGCTATTGGCACTGCTGAGCATCATCACCCTCTTGCTTTACTTCGGACAGGGCGCACTTTCTTCGGCCCAGGATTATTTGGCCATTAAAGTCGGCCTTCTGGGACTGCGACGCGTCCGCGATGAAGTTTTCGCCCGATTGGAACGCCTTTCCATGCGCTTTTACCAGGGCTCCCGGACCGGCGATCTCATTTATCGCGCCGCTTGGGACACCTATTCCTTTCAAACAATATTCCAGCAAGGTGTAATCACTTTTGCAAAAGCCCTGATCTACCTGCTTCTGATGGTCGTGGTTATGTGGAAATTAAATAGTCGATTAACGCTTGCCGCAGTGGCCACCGTTCCCCTGCTTCTTATCTCGATTAAAATCTTTGGCCGGAAAATGCGCGAACGCGGCATGTTGGCGCAACAGGCTGATAGTCAAATTACTTCGCTTATCCAGCAAACCATTACCGCGCTTCCGCTCATTCAGAGCTATACACGTGAAGAGGATGAAGAAAGAAAATTTACCAGTCAGACCGCTATGGCCCAGGAAAAGCGGTTATCTCAACACGGTTGGGAACTGCTCTATTGGCTGGCCATAACCGTTGCTTTCAGCATCGGCACGGCGGCGGTTGTCTGGCTCGGCAGCACGCAAGTTCAAACCAATCAGTTAACTGTCGGTGAACTTCTCATTTTTCTCGCTTATCTGGCACAGCTATATGATCCCTTAAACCAGCTTTCACATGTAGGCGCGACTGTTTCGAGCGCCGGGGCGGGTGCGCAACGCGTGTTCGAAATCCTGGACGCCAAAGAAGATGTCACTGACGCACCCAACGCCAGACCTATTCTGAATCCCAAATCTTCCTCCCGCGCTGCTCAAGCTCCCGCTTCAGCGACGGCACCGTTGATCATTCAAGGGAATATCACATTTGATCACGTTTCATTTTGTTATGAAAACGACCAACCGGTTCTGAAAGATGTGAGTTTCGAACTTGCCGCTGGACAATCACTCGCCATCATCGGACCGAGTGGCGTGGGCAAAACCACCCTGTTAAATCTTCTGCCACGCTTTTATGATCCGACCAAAGGAGCCGTGCGCCTGGATGGAGTGGACTTGCGCCAATTGCGCTTAAAAGAATTACGCTCACAAATCGCTCTGGTGCCGCAGGAGTCCATCCTCCTTCCCATTACGATTGCGGAAAACATCGCTTACGGTAAACCGGGTGCCACCATGGATGAAATTCGGGCTGCTGCTAAAGCAGCGAACGCGGAGGAATTTATCCAAAAGTTGCCGCAAACCTACAATAC
>JAQGPC010000237.1 GCA_028293285.1 Pedosphaera sp. | reverse complement strand
ACCTGTTCACAAAATCTGGTAAAGCCGTAAGATGAACGTAACAGAAAAGAAGCTGAAATCAATTCCCCACTAATACGGAAAATTTCACGTAAAAATACGGATACTTCTGTAACTTGCCGACGCATTTCTGCACTTTGAGGGAGGTAGCTTCCAAGCCTCGCGTACAGGGAAATAGCGCACCCATTTGGCGGGTGTGCTAAAAACCGCACCGCGAACTGTCCGCTACACCTCCGCGACGGCATGGCCGGGGACTCGCGGTCCCTGGCTTTTCAGTCTGGAAGTTCCAACGGGCGCAAGGCCCGTTAAATTCGTTTTCCGGCCCGTAACTGGGGCGGGGTTGCTCACCCTGTCGTTTTGGCTGGCTTCGATGCAGGATGGCTCATCATCCGTGGCCAATGGTCGGGCCAGTCTGCCTTGGCGTCTGCCTGGCTTCTCGTTCTCCGATCTCGGTTCCATGGCATCGTAAGACTTGGCGCAATATTCAGTAATAGCCCGATCCACGTCATCAAAAGTAACTTTGGTTCGCCCTGCCCGTTTGACCAGGAGTTTGGCTTCATCTATGGCGTCCACCACGGCGGGCATGTGCCTTTTTGATGTGAGCGCGTAGCCAACAATCATGTTAATGGTTTCGTCCTCGCTGTTTGGCAAAAGCATCCGGGCAACGGCCTCCAAATCCTGCGTTCTTGGTTTGATAGGCAGAACTTTGAACCGCTTGAAACGGCGCTTCAACTGGTCCGCATTCCATGATGTTTGATCTTCAACGCGCTTCATCCGGATAAGGAACTGCGGAGTGCAGACCATGCCGCAAGGAACATGGTGGTTAACCAACGCTGTATTAACCCAATCAATCAGCTCCGGGCGGGAATAAACACGCTCGCTTGAACTGAACAAAAAATGGGCCTCATCCAGAATTAAAACTATCTGGCTGCGCTGCAGCACGTCCTCAATTCTGCCCTGCATCTTCGTGGCTGTATTGGTGTAGCTCGATGCCAGGCCCAAAGCTTTGGCAATCGCCCGGAAAACGCCTGTCTTGTGACTGATTCCACTCAGGCTAACAAAGCGTGCCTCACCTAAATGCAAATCGCACCAAGCTTCCGTAGCGGCTGTCTTGCCTATTCCGGAATTGCCCTCGACTCCAACCATTTTGCCGGTCGCAAGGGCAACGTCCAATGTGTCAAAAACGTGCTGTCCAACTTCCGTTAAAACAAAGTTGCGCCTTACGTTTTCTTCGTACCGGCGCTTATACTCGAACAGCGCCCCGATAACATCATGGAAGTAGGAAATTGAAGCCTTTTTAAAGTCCATGGAACTGATTTCCGAATAAGCGTCGGTGGCATCAATACGCTCCCTTTCAATAGATTCATGGTCCTCACCAGGCGCGGTAAACTGTATGCGGGGATTAATGCAAAGCTCGATTATAAACTGGTCCAGATGCTCTGCAGCATATTGGCACTGGCTGAATAAATACTCGTAAGTGCAGCGTTCCACTTGAAATGGCGTCCTTTCGGCCTGGTAATCATCCGTTCCATATAAGAACTTGCGCCGGGCATTGCCGGTTAATTCATCGTCAATCTTGCTGGCAATCTCAGAGGGGTATGGTTCTGTGCCTGGATTCGGAAGCGTGTGCATTGTGGGTGTCCCGATCCGATCCGGAAACATGGCGAGAAAGTCACGGCAGAATTTCTGCAGGCCGCCCGGCTTCAATGACATTGCCTGCAGGAAAAACAGCAAACTGCGCTTGGCCGGGTGAGCCATCAGCGCGGCCTTGGCGGTAACGGCGTTGCCACTGATACCGCGCAATTCCGCGTACTCGGGACTGGACATATAACGCTCCTGGGACAATGGCGCGTTAGGATCGGCGTGGCGGGTTGAACTCATATTTAATCCGGGGTTATGTTGCTTTGCTGGCGGCGCTCGTGTGCGCGTTTGGCTTCCAACATCAAGGCGGTGCCTTCATCGGCCTCGGCTGACGTGTTGACGATGCGCGAGGGCAAGCCCAATTCCTTAACGCGGCTATGGACGCGCTTCTTGCGAGTCTCCACTTGTTTTTGCTGCACCTGAATTACTTCACGCTGTTGGCGCATTTGTTGGCCGGTTTCGACTGTGAGGCGGTTAGGCACCATGCGGCGGAAGAGCGGCGCATACTTGGCTTTAAGGACTTTGTATCGTGCCTTGCCGTAGGCTTCGTATTCTTCAACCCGCGCCAATTCTTGAGCGAAGATTTCGGGGTCTGGATCAATAGCCCCAACGGGGTTGGAAAGCGGAACACTGTAAGGATTTTTCATGTTCAAATCGGTTACAGCCAATGCGGAAGGCTCATCCGGGTTAAACCAACCAATCATTCGTTTGAACTTGTCCAGGGAAAGGTCCTTGCTCCGATAAATCCACTTCTTTTTCCCAATTGTGATTGTAAAGCCATCCTTGCCCACTTCCTTCACAACACGGTAATGGGCGAGTAAATGGCGGCAGGAATTATCAAAGAGTAATGGCCTCTTTGCAGCATCAGGGGATTGCAGCTTCTCCTGTGCCTCATCGGGGGACATTCCATCAAGCATTTCCCCTTCCTGCACGGTAGCGTTGTACACTGCGAAAATTTCAACCAATCGAGCTTCCCATTGGTTAAAATCGTAAAAATATTTCGAGGGGTGAGTGCGATGAAATTTTACATCGTCCATTTGCCGCTTCGTATCGGCGGGAAGGTCCCTCCGCTCATCGCGGCCACAATAGCCCGGCTCCCTTTCCATATAGGCTTGGATCAGGCGCATTACAGTTTCCACCACTTTGGTTCGTGCGCGGATTGCATGCTTGAATGTGACGCCCAAATCCCCAAAGCCGCGTTCCGTCTCTGCCCATGAGAAAGGCATAAACTCATAGTCAGCATGATTGGTTGCGGCCTTTGGTCCACCCGTAATCAATTTCGAGTTTTTCCAAATTCCCCTTTCCAGGTATAGATACTTGGGAACTCCCCAATCTGAAAACACGCGAGTAAAATTAGTGTGAATGACGGGCGAACTATAATTGCGGTCCGGCTGCAGGGAGAAACCCAGGATGCGAAGCGTCCGCGCATCAATCGTGACCAGGCATTGACCGCGCACCAGTTTGAACCAGCCTTCACCATCCGGGACATGCCAATAGACGGGTAACGTCACGTCATCACTGCTATAGCAATAGCCAGAAGGAACGTTTATATAATGGCGCTTCAGTGATGCTCTCGCCGTGTCCAGTGCCCGTTGCCCGATATTATAGGGAGCGAGCATCCTGACTTCATGTCGAACAGCTTCACGCAACCGGCGGTTCACATAGGATTTGCTGGCGGCATCATCAGGCAATAACAGCGCGGCTACTCCCGGCTCAATATCAAGCTCAACAGCCATAGCCATTACTTCTCGATTAGCCTGGGATACGCGGCCACCAGTGGCAAACAACGCGCAAGCAATTGTTGCATCTTTATGGTTCTCCTCAATGGGCGGTGCGGTCGGCACACCACGCCGCGCCTCACGGCCATCCTTTAAGGCATCTTCGCGCTTTTCATTTTCCTGCCAACGGTCGCACTTAAATTGAAAGCTCACCCGTAAAGCATTTTTGCTTTTCGCGATCCAAGGCGCTGCCTGCCATAAAAAATTAATCAGGTTTATCCGGGTTCGTTTTTCGTCTGCACCTGCCCTGCTCTGTGCTGCCAATAATTTTACTGCTTCCAACCAAAGCGCTTCCCGTTCGCGGCTGCTTGGATCGGCCGCATTCGTAAAAGTGGCCATCAAGTCATGTAGTTCATGGAACGCGGCCGCGCTGGCGGCCGGCGTCGCCGGCGCGGAAGCTTTGCGCTGCGGATTGCCATCAAGGTAAATCTCCAAACGATTCCAATTCTCGGCAAAATTATCGCGCTCGACTGTGCGCTTGAGCAAGGCGCGGAAACTGCGGTCCGTGATGGCATAGCCAAATTCGCGGCGATAATCTTCCAAGCCGATTGATTCCAATTCCCGCGAGGCAATGGCGGGGTTGTTACGCAATTCGATTACGCGAGCCAAGGCCCGGCGCAGCTTCGCGGCTTTATCAATGGCCTCTGCTGCAATCTCAGTCAGCGCAATAACGCGCTGACTGATTGGGTCCTTAAGCTGCCAAGGTTCTGCAGCCGTGGTAATGAATGAATGCGCGTCCCGGTTGCCAGTGGCGCTCAAAGTTTTTTGGATCTCCTGACTGTAACGTTCCGGCAAGTCCGCCATGGCCCAGGCGGGCGCGGGATTGCCGCTCACCACGACAATTCCACGTTGTGCGGTCCCTTGCATCGAGGCAAGGAAAGTCCGCTTGGAAATGCCAACCGCTTTCGCCAGTTGCGCGGCGGTGTAAAGGTTCGGATTAGTGCTTTCGGGCGTCATGCTTTTGTGGCGCGTCCCCTCTCCATAATCTGTTCAATCTCTTCGGCGGATTCAAAGAAGGTCCAGAAAGGCTGCGTAGTGTGCGGAAAGAAGGTCCGCCATACATCATCTGTTTGGTCGTACCAACCCAAATGGATATACTCGCGCAAATCCACGTCATTAAATGGTTTCGCGGTTGGCACAGTTCCCGGAAACCGTGAGAAGAAATTCAACAGATCGGAAAGCACCGCTTCCGGGAAGAAAGTTTCAATGATGGCGTGTCCAGATTCGAGCGTACCTTTGCCATCCACTACAAACCCATGGCGGCTGCCAGACTTAAAGAACATATTCTGGATCGCCTTCTCTACCAGGTGCCGCCCTTCGACGGTAGGCTCGACCTCGCCAATGACGTGATGTATCTCGTAATCCGGCAAGCCAAACCGCACACAAATAATATGCGGCGAACCGCTAAAATATTGTTCCATGGTCGGATTCATGGCTGTTTCGCCTGGCTCTTGGCGGCGGGCGTGAAACGGCGGAGCAGGAAGGCGCGGTAGCTTTGAACGGTGACACGCCAGAAACGGCGGCGCGGCGGATTCAGGGCTTTGGATTTTTCGCGGGCGCGGCGCAACATCTGCAACAGCTTCTTTTCGGAAATGCCGCTGGCCTTGGAAACGGCGGTAAAGAATTCCGGCGGTACCTGCACCCAACCAAAACCAAGGCCGCCAACATTAAGGACTTCAAATTCTCCTTCTTCCACCAAGTCGCCAACGTGCTTATCCGTGACGCATAATCTGCCAGCGACCTCCTGGACGTATAACAGTTGCCGCGTATCCGGAACGTCCAGGCACGCCAAGATACCGGGCAACTGTGTTGCCTCCGCTGCTTTTGGTTTGGCGGTCTGGTTCATTTCAGGATTGAGCCGGGGGAAAGCTCTCAGCGGTTTGCTTTAATTTTGCAATCAAATCGTAAAACGCCTGTGCCGATGTTATGCGGCTGGTTATTTCCTCGCGGACTTTTTCTATGGTGAATAATTGGGATTGATCATCCATCAAGCCAAAGGAGGCGGGCCGGAAAAAGCTTTCCGACTGATCCCAGTAAAAAACGCTGGTATAGGGCAACATGTCCACGCGTTGCAACGTATCCTGGATGGCTTTGAGCGCCTGAGGCAGAGCATCAACTTCAAAGAGCATCACGCAATCACAGAGCGCCCCGCCATAATGCTTCATTGCCACGGCTACGCCTTGCGTCTGCAAACCAAGATCGAGTGCTTCGGACAATATTTTGCCGGGAATGGGATTGAACTTGAGCGACGTGGTGACCACGCCAAAAAACCATTCGGGCAGTTGAACCTTTACGAAAATTATTGTTTGGGCTTTATCAGTGTTGGTTTCCATATTCTTCAACCTCCATGGTAACTTTTTGAAGTTTTAAGCTGGCCTTGCAGTTCTATCATCTGGCGTTTCAGCTTCTCGACTTCGACGTTTATGCCCTTGTTTGAGTTAAGAACATCGGACGCAATATTGACGATGGTTTGACCAATATCCGCGATGCCTTTGGCAGCGGCTCCGCCCTGTTTGGCAACTTCCCTGGCATGGGCGGCGGCTTGGTCGGCGGCGCGGTGCGCTCGCGTGACATCGGCGGAATTGCCGCCAAGCCGTTCAATATCCTCCGGAGCCATTTCCGGCGTAGGTGGCGGCGCTTTGGGAAAGGTATAGGTTGCTGGTGGCGGCGGGACGTAGCCGGGCATCGTCTTGGGATCGGTGAGGACTTCGCCGGTTTTTTTGTCAACGATTACGCCAGCGGGCAACGTGCCGGGAGCGGTTTGCCCTTTCGTGGCGTCAATAATGGCACCGGCGGTTTTTTTGCTTTCGGCTGCCTGATGTAGCCCGGCTTCCGTACGGCGGAACTTGGCGGTTTCATCCGCCGCCTGGCGAAGGTTATTGAGTTCTCTGGTTAAGGCTTTAACGGCATCGGCGGACTTCTCCATGGCCGTTTTTGCATCGTCATAATTCTTGGCTTCCAATTGTAGCTGCGCTAACTTGTCCTCCGCCTGCCGTTTCCCCCGCACAAGCAAGTCGTGCTGTTTATTCAAGTCATCCACCTTGGCCTGCGCTTCGTCCACTCTGGATTGTGATCCTTTAATGTCCTTTTCTTGGGCGAGCGGAAAAGCTTTTAGAGACTCAAGTTTTGACTGACGCTCCTGCAATGCTTTATCTGCTTTCTCCTTTTCGGCTCTATTATCCGTAATATCCGCATCGTATTTTGATACAACCTTTGGAAGGTTCTTAATGCTCGCATCCCGCTGCACCCGATTTTTGCCAAGCGCATTGAAGGACTTTTCGGCTTCGTGCCGGTTTAATTCTTCATTGTCCCGTAGCTGCTGTTTTTTGTTGATCTCACCTTGGTCGGCGGCAGTTTGAATGTTGATGCGCTCATTCCCATGGCGACCTTTGATCTCCATTTCCTTTTTCAGAGCGGCTACATCATCCAGACCCTTCTTAGGGTCAACCTGGTGAAGCTTGCGTTGTACATCCACCTCCGCCAGTTCAAGCGCTTCCTTGGCATTGGAGAGAGCTATCTGCTGTTGTTCCTGGCGGCGCAGCGCGGCGGTGGCATCGTCCGCCTTTTCCTTCAAAGTCTTTTCCGCTTCGGAAATGTCTTTGATGTGTTTCGACATTTCATCGGAGCCGTTGGCAATGGCCCGCTTGGCTTCCTCCACCGCAGAACCCATGTTGCCCCAGGATTCCATGGCCTTGGCTGCCATCGCATCAAGGGACTTGTTGGTTTCCTCGATGGATTTTTTCATCTTCACGAAAAACCCAATGGCGAGCGCCAGGATTGCCACAACCGGATTCATCGCCAGCCGGATCGCCATACCGAGTTCCGGGAAGGCTTGGCTCAACTGGCGGACTAACTTGGTTAACTGCTGTTTCTTAAGGTTGAGGAAATTGGTTTTTTCAGTTTGCTCCCCCATTGCGGCGGCATCTTTGACCCCGGCCTGAGTAACGCCTTCAACCGCACCACGAACATCATTGGCTCCTTTGGGATCGCCAATTGTTTCCACCCGTATTGTAAATTTTTCGTCAGGCATAAGTTATATGGGGAATGCGTGAAAGAGTTGCAGATTCGCAAAAACGGGTTTTGCGGGTGCGTCTGCTTCAAAAAGGCACCGCTTAAAGCAGCCTTCGCCGCGTTTCGCCGAGGTGCAGGAGCGACGATTCCTGAAATCCGCTACCTTGTCACCCGCGAGAGATTCTGTGCGGCCTATGGCAAAATTGAGAAAATGGGTTTTAGCGCGATTCATGGCTTAGGCACTTCCACGGTTTTGGTGACCAGCACGACACCGCCCTGACGTAAGATCACTTCGATGGAATAACCCGATGCGAGTTGTTCGCGCTCGGCTACAATGGCAGCGCAAGTGCGGATATAGAAACGGCGGATGGAACTGGGGCTTGCTTTAATGCCGAACTCTTTTAAAACGCGCTCCCTCGCTGCATTGTAAGAGATGCCATCTTCAACCAACCAATTTGACAGCAAGGCAAGCTGATCCTTAGTGAGACAATCGAAATTGGATGGAATGGTATAAGTCCGGAAGGATTTATTGGAGGGGGAAACTCTCATTAGGTTGGTATTTTATAAAAGGCTGCGCCTTGGTTTCCTTCAACGAGTCGCCCCGGTGCATTTTGAAGGAGTTACCAAGGCACAAAGGAAGACAGCGCGTAGAGAGATCGGCCCTACGCGCTGCTAGTGTTTGCCCGTTCGCCCAAACTGGGTTCACCTGGTGAACACCAAACTTGATTTGATTTCCCGCCTTCGATCTTAAGGTGGTAGTCATGATAATTTCAGGAAGAGAATAATTTGCCTGGCAGCCGTGAAAGTGGCGACTGCCAGGCCGATGCTAAACCACCCAAGAGGGAATCCTTTAAACCTCTCAGGTCAACCGTTGCATCGCAGATTTGAAAAGCCTTCATTCGGTTAACGTGTATAAGGCAAAAAGAACCCAGGCGTGTCCGCCTGGGGGTAGTCTTCAACTACCGGCGCATAATGTAAAATCTCCCAGACATTCCTCACAATCGCACGGGTCCGCGTGCCGATTGGCCAAAGGGAAACGGGAGCAAACCATTCTGCGCCTAAAGTATCAGGAAGAAAGCTCTCCTCTTGGGGAGCGTTCAATTCCAGCATTGAAACGTGAATGGTCATTTATCGGCGCTTTAAAATGTTGGTGCGGTATTGGGCCATCACCTGGGGATTCATGTGAGCTATACGGATTATGGCGGTAGCCAGATCAATGTTGGATTCCTCCGCCAATTGTCTTGCAGCAGCCATAACTTCATCACTCTGCGCCTTGGCATTGGTTCCCACAGCATACTTTCTCGGCGAACCGGCGGGTTCAAACTTGTTGCCCATGCTCCTCATGTAATCTTGGTAAAAGCCGGGATCGCGGGCCATCGCCATCCGCAACGCATCTTCATAGGGTATGTTTTTGCGGTCCATCAAGTCATCGACCTTGGCCATCACATTCCCGTAACGAGAACCTATGCCTTGCGCGTTCGCAGCTTTCGCCATGACGGGTGCGATCTCGCGGAAGGCAGCACGATTGACCAGCCCGCCTAGATTCGTGCCGATGCCAATAGGCTCCATGGTGTCCTGATTCGTTGCCCATTGGGGACTAAAACGGCGGAAAGTTTTGCCTAGAAGCGCGTCACGGCCTGCGGAACTCCATTGCACGCGGGCACGGATGCCACCCGTCTTGGCATCATCACCGCCCCAAAACAATTCGGTAACTTCCGCGCTGGCTTCCGCATCATCATGGTTCAAATCCAAGTAGGGGACATCGCCCCGGCCTGCGGCGGCATCGGCGCGGAGTTGCTGTAATTGCGCGTTGAATTCCTCCGCCAAGGCTTGATTTACCGTGATGGTCATCTCACGCGGTTCACCCGCAACGAAAGGAGTAATTGAATGGGTGCCAGGCGGCATCCATTGGATGTCAGATGGCAAGGCATTACCGGTCATTTCGACGGCAGAAAGGGCTTGAGCCAGTCGAGCTTGAATAATTTTCATTATGTTGGGTGTTTTTTGGGGTGGGATTCAGATCAGAAAACTCGTGCCCATGCCTCAAAATCCTTAATAACGGCCCGTGCCTTGGTTTCCGGTTTGACATAGGAAAGATATCGGGCAGTGGTACGGCTAAGCTCTTTGATGGTGTGCATTCCGGTTGCGATTTCGCGGGCGTCTGACTCGCCATTCGCCCAGGGAAGCAGGATTTCCGTCAATTGTTCGATCATCCTCTTTTCGTGCCCGGCTAAAACGATTGTGAGTTGGCGAATGATGGAATCGGTTTCGGCCTTCAACGCCTCGCGAACGGGAGTCAATTGACGTTCTATAGCAGTGGACTGGTCAAGAATTGCCAGGCGTTTATCTTCGAGCGCTCGAGCCGCAGGAATAGACGCACGCGGGATTCGGCCATTTTCCAAAGCCGCCGCGAGAGTTCTATTGAAGCTTTCAGTGGAAAAGCCAAAAAAATCATAAATCTCTTTATTGGCAGCTTTCAGGACTGGTTGTTGCTCGTTCCACGCCGCGAAAAGTTCCTCATATTGGGGCAGCAGTTGTTTGATGCTAGCCAGCGGTTCACAGTTTTTACGCCATTGCTCTTCGCGGGCTTGGTCCTCTTTGCTCAATATTTTCGACATAATCAAACGGGGTTGGGTGGCGCGGTTGTTTTTTTGCTCTGCTTGAGGGCGTTGTACCGTACCAATAGGCTAGGCTGTTTCCATTCGCCGGTTAGAACTCGACGCAATGTGGAACTGCTAACTCCCAATCTGGCACTGGCAGCGCCAATACCGGGAAAGCGCGTTTTTGCACCTGCGGGCCTGCCACTTTTATTGCATGTGGTTTCCATTACAAGGTTACACGTAAACATGTAACCGTGATTCTTGTCAATAAAATCTTTTATTTTGGTTTAAAGCGGGTGATTTTAGGCAGGAGTGCCGCGCAGAAACCCAATAGCTCAGAGGGAAGTTGAAATTTGCCACCGACTGAAAGCTGTTCGAGTGGAACGAAAGCTCTCGCGGGTTGCCTTTGCTGATGCCGTCGGTGTTGATAGTTCTTTCCTCTCCAATATCGAGCATGCGCGTGCGCCCGTCCGTTACTATCTCGCCAAAAAAATCTGTCTGGATTTTCTTATCAGCGAACGTTGGCTTGCTACTGGTAAAGAACCAAAGAAGAGATACGTGGAAATCCACCCAGATAAAGAGCAGCAAATTCCAGCGCGTATGATTTTTAGTGAGGCTTACGACAAGTTTTTAAGTAAGGAGATTGAAGAAGGGCTAGAGCGCTGGGCCGTTCCTCATTCTTTTGGTATTTCAGTAAAGCTATCCGCGATCGGAACACCTCGTAGTGATGACCAGCGGCAAACCATCTCCGCTTTGTTAATTGACGAACTAGCCAGCCTGCCTCCAGCTAAGCATGGAGAATTTCTAAGGGGGGTCTTTGCTGGTATGCCGTGGTTTTACCGCCAGTATCAGGATGAAATTGAAAAATTTGTACGAGCCGTCCACAAGAAATCTCCGAAGGTTATAAAATAAAATCTTCACTATGCCTGTTTCACATTTCAACTGCCCGCAATGTGGCAAGCGCAGCGAAATCCCAAAAGAAATGATCGGGCAGGCGGTGACCTGTCCACACTGCAACGCAAAATTTATGGAGAAAAACAAGCAAGCGGATTCGGGTTTCTGGCTCGCCTGTTCCGGGCTCGCGGTATGGGCTTTTGTTCATTTCCTGGTGTCACAAACGGAGGTGGATTATACGACGCGCCGGGCATCTGAATACGTTGGCGTTGCGTTGCTGGTGATTGGCCTGGCCATGTGGCTTTGGGCATCTCGCGATTCATTGATCGAACGCGGCGGGCCGGTGTTGTTGATCGCGGGATTATGCGCCATGGCGGGCTGTCTCTTGCTTGACTTTTCCCAGGTGCTGATCGTAGGCGGGTTCGTTGCGATTGTCGGTGCGGTGCTGGTCCGCCGCTAGTTCAATCACTAACTCCTCAAGTTCGTTCCTTAATCCAATTAATAAGCTGTTGACACTTTATTAGAATACTAATAAAGTAACTCGTGACCAAGAAACCAACTCCCCGGCTCGACGCTCTTTTAAACAAGGTTCAATCAGCTTGTGAAGGTGCGGGAAATTACGGGCGTAAATCAGAGTTGGCCCGCTATCTGGGGGTAAGTCCTCAGTTCGTTAACAACTGGATTGTATCTCGTGCTTACGAACCGAGCGGCGAAGTCACCCTTGCGATGCTTGAATGGGTCCAGGCAAAGGAAGGCAAACAACAAAAAAGCCGTGGCAGTGTATCAGCACCACCACGACCGAAGACCCGGAAACCAGTTCAAGCGAATGAAAAGATCAACCGAGTCCGCAAAAAGAGGTAGCAAAAAAGCTGCCATCTCACAAGTGAGAACCGCCCCAAAGAATACGGAGGGGAAGGAAGTAAAAACCACGACAGCGCCCGCCACATGCCTCCGCCTGGAAATCCTGGACGCCAGCATGTCGCCAGAGTTTCAGCCGGGCGATGTGGTAACGCTCGATGCCGATAATCATCAGCCGCGCAACGGCGAATTTGTGGCGGTGCTCACGAGTTCAAAGGGCTGGTTGTTGCGGCGCTTTGAGTATTTGAACCAGCGGGAAGGAGCCTATTATTTCACGGCGGTGAATCCGCAGTTTCCGCCGCTGGCATTGCCGGTGCAGGAGGTGAAAAAAATACTCTTCATCCACGGGGTCACGCGCCAACTGGCAACCGCCGCAGAACATTCCAACGTGGAGACCCTTGCCCCTGAAAAAAGTGAGCGCTATCGAGAAGCCAACCTGGCTTTGGTGGCCCGCTTGCATGGAGCGTCAGGCCACGAATGGTCCAACGTGACGCTGCTTCATTTCCTGTGCGAGACGGTGAACCATCACGCGCCCGCGATCCGCAAATATATTTTGGCATCCGCCAAGGCGGAGGATGGCTCGATTGCCCTGGCGGAGGCGCTCTCGATTGCCCGCCAGGTGGCCGGGCGGGCGGCATGGGTTGGCCGGGCGGCTGCGCCAGCGCCAACGTGCAGCGAGTATGAAAAATCCCCGGATTGTATTTGCCCAATTGAATTGCCGGGCCTCGCGGCCCACGACCCGATACATAAAGTCACGCATGTTTTGTTCATGGTGGCAGTCGGCCTGCAGCCGTATTTCCAACCGATCAGCCGCAAGGTGATTGCCACCGCTGAAAGCCCGGAGCGGGCGCTGGAATTGGCTGAGGCTTTGGTCATTGCAGAACAGGTTCTGCACCGCGATTGTTGCAACACGGAAATAGCGCAGCTTGAGGAACGGATGAAAGACCCGGATGCAATCCCGCCGAAAACGTTCCTGCAACGCCAGGCAGCGGAGTTGAAATTGAAGGTGCTGTTGAGCGGGAATTAATAAGCTCGGATTATCACGCGGCCAGGTGGAAACACCTGGCCGCGATATTAACAATGAAAACTGGATCAAATAGGAATGAGTGGACGCGTTGCCCTCGCTATGGGGAATTCCTTGAGCGGTTGCGAATAAAGTATCCTGCTTTTGGGGAACAGCGGCTCAAAAGATTACTCCACACGATGTATCACGAGTCGGGGCACGGCGCGATTGCCCATCATTTTGGCGTAGAAGTCGCATATGTTAAGGTGTCGCTCAGTGAATCGGATGGCTCGCATCGCGGAGAAGTCTTCTATTTTAGCGGCCCCAAGATTGACTCGGATAAAGAAACCCTGGAATCATTTCTTAAAATTAATCTGGCGGGCGTGATGGCTGCATGCAAAGGAACGGGTGCGGTAAATATCAACGCACTTTGGGAAAGCAACGGTTACGATGACCGGCAAGAAGCCTTTACCTTGATTGGCAGGATTGCGCCAAGGTCAAGGGACAGGTGTTTGGAAACGGCGGAGATGCACGTCAAGGAGCTTCTAGCAAGTTCCGATCTTTGGCATAGGGTTCAACTGTTGATTAACGCTCTTATTGAAAAGCCGGTTGTCCCGATGGACGATTTTTACAGACTTTTAGGGGCAAAAAATAGCAGCGGAAAGTGAGCCTTGTAACTGCCTCTATAATGAACCAACGAAGGAAATATGGATAAGAAAACAACGAAGAAATTCGAACAAATACGCGGCGGCTATTTGGCTGTCTTTGAAGGGGTATCATCTGGCCGGATCAAACTAAAGGATGCAGCCAAGGCAAGCAAACCGTTCGACGCTAAACTCGCTGCGCTTAAGAAAACTCTCAAAAGGTCCAAGTAGTAAGTGAGTTTTTTATTTGCCCGGAGCGCCGCGCCCGCGCACACTGAAAACAGCATCGGCCTTATCATAGGGTTGGTGCAATCTGATAAGGCCAGTCTCAGCAATGGGACTGGCTTTTTGTTGGGAGGAATAACCTAGATTCGGCACTTCATCCGAATCTGAAACACACTGTTGTAACGTTAAGGGCTACTCCTGCTTACATTCGGCACTTCATCCGAATCTAAATGCCGACGTACCGAGACGGGTAAAAGCACCTCAAATCCGGGAATAATTAGATACCAGAATCTTGCCCGGTAAAATGATGGAATGAAACAGCGCAGGCAATCGGATTTAAATACTTCCAGAAGTTTTCCTGAGACGAGGGAAAGTGGCCGCAAGGTAAGTCTTCAATGTTATGGAAACACCCATTACCCAAGGCCATTAAAAATACTTCCTGATTTTTACTTGTACCCGCGAAAAGTGGGTGGAATCTGTTTCCTGCGTTGACTCCACACCATTATTGAATGAAGACAAAAAAGAAGCATAATCGAAAGGTACGGGAGCGGGCAGAGTTCGCCCTGGCGCGTGAGTCGCAATGGCTGGCCTTCCTCCTAAGGCTTGCGGTGGTCGCTGGCCTTGTATTCCTGCTTTACCATGACAAATCGGTAACCGGCCTGGCTGACATCGTGGGTAATATTCCCTGGCTGCATGGCCTGAAACACCTGGACAAATAGGCTTGACGGTCCAGCCCAACGATGCGTGAAACGAGGTTATGAGTTTATTACGCTTCAAATGCAAAATCGAAGGTTCAGACAAGCAGGGTTGGGTCTATGTACCATCGGAGTTCATCAGCGCCGTCCAAGAAGGCGAGTCTTCAAATGAGGCGCTTCTTTTGTTAAGGAAAGGGCAACGAATCTTGGTTGCTCATTCCATTACGGAAGTAGATGCGATGATACGTCCAAAGGATGACGGCGATGATGTTCGGTTCAGGGGTTACCGTAGTTAGAAGCGATCTTGGCGCTGAGTGTCGGCGGCAGTTCCGCGAGATCACCGCAGCCGGGCCGCCATGGTTCGGCCATGTTGCCGCGCTCGCCATATATATACAGGTTCCTGATCTGGATCAGGCCGCGCCGGTTGCGCCAAGCGTGTCATCCTCAAAAATGGCACTGTCTATTTCTGACCACCTGACAAAAACGGGCTAAAACGACTGTACACCTCACACCCCTGTTTGTATTTCTGCACTTTTGGTGAGGTAACTTCCAACGCCTGATAACAAAGGGCTTGCTCGCTGTTGGAAGCCGCCTCGCAAAAGTGAAGATATGCTGGCTCGAAATGGCCTCATTTAAGCTCTCCCACCATCGCTTTCCCTCAATGATTCCGCACCAATCCGAGGTAGTTATGACTAACTCTGACCAAATCGGGGTATCTGCAGAACTGTGAAGGCAAGGCTCACATTTTTCGAGAGATGGTGCGCGGTAGAGGTTTCGAACCTCTGACCCCTACCGTGTCA
>JAQGPC010000173.1 GCA_028293285.1 Pedosphaera sp. | reverse complement strand
CGGCTGGTTCGTGACTATGAAGTCAGAACAGATCACAGCGAAGCTTTCATCTATCTGGTCATGATCCGAATCATGCTCCGCCGCTTGGCAAAATCATGAAAAGGGACTTTCCATACGCGCTCTTAGGCCTTACCCGCCGCAAAAAATCGTTCAGGAACTTTCGTCCAACCGCGAGTGGCTTTCTTCGGACTATTGGACTGACGGTGAATTTCACCTCGCCTCCCAAGACCGCGCAAGGCTGATCGTGTTAGCCGACACCATTGATAGCGATGCCTTCGCCTTCCTTCCCGAAAAGCCTTCGGAAATTTTAATGTTTCCCGCGTCATGAAACAAAAATTTTCCAGATCGGCACCTCCTTCCTCGATATTTTCAAATGGATAAGCAGTGCTGGAAAAACCGTTTCGCCATTCGATCAATTCTTCTTCCAGCCTTGGAATAATTACGCTTATCTGAGATTGGATTGTTCCCCTCCACACTACTCAATCCCTGAGCTGAAAACATCCTTTGAAAAACTTGGCGCTCCCGATTACTTGGTGCTTCATGATAAGAGCATCGATTTCTTTATCCGCAAATTCGGCGCTCATTTGAGTTATCTCCTGTTGGATGACTACATGCCCTACATGCAATTCATCATTCATTTCGATTTGGAATCAGCCGCGGAATTTTTGCCATTATTGAAAACCGCCCTGAACGGCAAATCGTTCCGCATCTTGGAATCTGATAAAAAATTACCATCCCTCCCCGATTTCCAATAGTCCTCGCCTTCTTGTCATAACCATTTCAACGCAATACCCGACGACAAAACCTTTTCAACTTCTGTCTAACTCTCAACTCTTCCCCAACCCCAACGGCGGTTGCATCACTCAGCCCAATGGTTGCCCGCCTCTTTTGCCTTTGGCGGGCTACCTTGGGTCACCATTCCAAAAATAAAATCACTCTGCCGACTTCGTCGGCGCGAGTTCCCGAGCATCTCCCCACATCTGAGCATCCAAAATCTTCAGGCCCTCAAAAAACCACGCCGACTCACCCACTCACCCACTCCCTCACCTACGCTCCCACTTCCGGATGCACCCACGGCGCGCGATACGGCCGACGCAGCAGCCGGTTCGCCTCCTCATCACCGACAACCTGCCCCTTCGCCGCATCCCACTTCAGCGAGCGACCGAGTTGCATCGAGACATTCCCCAAGATGCACGCCACACTGGAGATGCAACCCTCCTCAATGTCCGCCACCGGCCTGCCCCGCGTGGCGATGCACGATAGAAAATCCTTCATATGCTCGCGAATCGCCGGGGCCACATGTTTCTCCAAATCCTTCTCCGTCTTGTCCTCGGGAAATTGTTCGAGTTCATACGTCACATCGCGATGAACCCCTTCTTCACCCTTGCCCGATGGAATAAAATCGTAACCCATCAAGCCCGCCTTCAACGTCCCCTTGTCACCGTAGAAAATCGCCGACCACGGATACTTCGGGTCGGGCGCATCGCCCCACGTCCGATGCTGCCACACTACTTGCAGATCGCCGTAATCGAACGTGATGCTTTGCGTGTCCGAAATGTTCGACTTGCTATTCTTGTCCATGAGAATGCCGCCGGAAGAACTGATGCTCTTTGGCCAGCCCAGCCCCAGCATCCAGCGCGTCATATCGAACATGTGGATCGCCATGTCGCCCACGATGCCATTGCCATATTCCATGAACGCCCGCCAACTCCGCGGATGCACCAGCTTATTGTAAGGCCGCATCGGTGCCGGTCCCGTCCACATCTCATAATCCAAATTCTCCGGCGGCGCGGTGTCCGGTGGATTCTCCTTTGTCCGCATGTGGAAATAACAACAAATCTCCACGTGCGCGACCTTCCCCAGCCTGCCCTCCTTCACAATCTTCTCCCGCGCCTCGATCAAATGCGGTGTGCTGCGACGTTGCGTTCCCACCTGCACAACCCGCTTGCATTTGCGCGCGGCGGCCAGCATCGCCTGGCATTCCACCACATCCACGCCAATCGGTTTCTGCACATAAACATCCGCGCCCGCCTTCACCGCCTCGATCATCGCCAGCGCATGCCAATGGTCCGGCGTCGCCACCAACACCACATCCAGATCTTTTTCCTTGAGCATTTCGCGATAATCCGAATAAGTGCGCGGCTTCTTTTTCGAAACCTGCCGTTCCGAAACCATCATGGCGGCATCCGCCAACATCTGTTTGTCCACATCGCACAACGACACCACCTCCACTGGCGCGACCTGGATCAACCGGAACAAATCACATTTGCCATACCATCCGCACCCGATGAGTCCGACCCGCTTTTTTTGATCCGCGAAATCGATTCCATAGGTGGAGAGTGAAGAAAGAGCCAGAGCGCCCGCGCTGACTTGGAGAAATTGTCGGCGATTCATGCCCCTGTTCTAGCCTGAACCCGTCCGCAAAACAAGCCAGACCTCACATCGCATTTCAGAAGCAGAAGAAAGGCGATCCCAGTTACACGACTTTGCACTGATGACTAGGAACGAAACCGGTAGGGCGAGCTGTCCTCAGCACGCCGTGCTGGACTGGCTGCGGCGCGGTGAGGACACCACGCCCTACCCAATCGGTATTACGTCTATATTGAATCAGCTAGCAATCGCATACCCTGCTACGACTGCCAGCGAGCGTCCTTGCCTTTTTCCTTCCTTTATTCAAAATAGCAAAAAATGAGAATCGTCCTCTTTCTATTATGCGCTTTGCTGCTGGTTACCGGTTGCGCCACCAAGACGGTAAACTACCCAGCTTTGCAGAACGCCTTTGCTGAACATCACAGCGCCTTGTACCGGGACACCACTTATTACTGCGGCAGCAAGGATGACTACGACTATTTTTACATCGAATACGGCATGTCTGATCGTTTCAGCCAGGGCCAGGTATACCGCGTTGCCAGTTCTGAAATACCCCTGACCAACCGTTTTCCTTTCAGCAAGGAAAAGAGCAACTGGAAACGAACAACTCTCTACGAGAGTGCGACTGGCAAGTAACGGCAGCCCGCTCGCCATTCCCGTTCGCAATGTTTAATTCGCCCCCGTCACCATCTTCTTGCCCAGATCCATTTGCGACTTGAGCATGTTCAAATAGTTCGTCTGCAATTTGCCCAGCGCCTGCACCTGTTCCGGCTCCAAAAAACTTGCGGTCTGTTCCCGGATCTTTGCACTCCGGTCCTCCCATTGGCGGTAATAAGCATCCATCGATTCCTTGGATCGAAACAAATCAATATTGTCCACCTCGGGAATCTCCTCTTTTTTTGCCAGGACCTCGCGCAGGCTTTTTTTCTGGTCGTCCGTCAACGGAGTATCACCGAGTTCGTCTTTCAAACCGCCCATCATGCTGTCGATTTGAGCGTTGCGTTTCCAGTCCTTGTATTGCGCAAATTTGTCCTCTCCCAGCAACCCTTTCAATTGCTCATCCACATCTCCCCTCGTGGCATCACGCGCCTGGATCGCCTTGTCCGCATCCAACTCCCCCCGAATCACTGCCGCCACCGCTTGACGCTTCTTCAATTCGTTATCAATGAAAATGTCATACACCTTCTCCGCATCTTCCGTTGAAATTTTCGTTTTTTTGGCAAACCCGCTGAATTGTCCCTTCAATATTTGGCGGACCTGCACCTTGTACAACTCATTCGCCGCCGGGTCGTCAAATATATTGGCCAGATCATTGGCCGAAAGATTTTTCCCGCCCGCTCCTGGCGCCGCCGCCGCCGAGTCAACCGCCGCCTTCTGTTTCGCAATCAACTTCGTCTTGGCAACCCCCACGGATCGCACCTGCTCCACCAACGATGCCTTGTCCTGCTCCAGCTTGGCGATCGTGGTCTGATGCGTCTCTGCCGCCTGCCTTTGCTGTTGCAACTCCTGCCGCACGGCAGCCAGTTCCTTTTTTTCATTGGCGATTTCATACCACTGCACCGCAACCAAAGCCGCCACGCCAACACCCACCGCAATTTTAACTTTTGTCCATGCCATAACTTTTATAGTTCCTTTCACCAGGGTTAAAGTTGAAGCCGTCAACACCGAGCTTTGCACCGCTCCGGCAGTGACCGATGCCGCCAGTCCCAATGGCGCCGCCTGCACCGAGTGCGCCGCAATCGCGCCGGTCAATGCCGTGCTGGAAAGCATCACGCCGCGCGCGGTAAAAAACTTTCGCAGTTTTTCCACCGCGCGACTCACGCGTTTCTTCGCCGCCTCTTCGCTCGCGCCAAAGGCCGCCCCCACCTCTTTTAAATCCTTTCCTTCCACGTAACGCAGCACCACGGCACTGCGGTCCTTCTCACCCAGGTCCGCCATTGCTTCGTCCAGCAAGGGAGCGATGCGATTCCATTCTTCTGATTCCGTCTCGTGCAAAGTGGATCGCATGTAAGCCTCCTGTTCGCGGCGCACACGCCGGATTTCAGTCCTTAAAAAATTATTAGCTGTCAACCGCGCCGTATGAAACAACCAACCGGATAAGATGGTTCCCCGGCTTAAACTGGCGGCTTTTTTCGCCAGGATGACAAAGACCGCCTGCGCGATCTCCTCGGCATGATGCGCATTTCCTGCGTGCCGCAACGCCACCGAATAAACCATGTTGATATGCCGCGCCACCAGCGACGCAAAAGCCGCCTCCGACTTTTGCGTCGCATATTCCTGCAACAATTCGCGGTCATCCATCCTCTGCATTCATCTATAAATGTCCGCTGGAATCAAAAAGGGACATTCTTTTCTTACTCAATTAAATTGGGCTTTTTGCCTCATAAAATTCTTAGTGAAACTTGACAACCTTCCCCTTTCGAGTGATGGAAGCTAAAGGAAGGGTAAGGGTTATGAGGTTTGTTCTATACGTAGATCAAAAGAATTCAGATGCGCTTTTAATTCACCGCGCTTTCGAGCGATACGGTTTCGGACCGCACTTGCAGGTTGTTTCCAGCGGCCCGGAAGCCATGGCGTATCTTGCCGGCACGGATAAATACAACGACCGCATCCTGTTTCCGCTGCCCAGCCTGATTATTCTTGAAACCAATCTGGTGGGCCTTTCCGCATTCGACCTTGTTAAATGGATTCGCTCCTGCCCGCCACTTGCCCGAATCCCGATTGTCATCTTTACGGCTTGGGAACTGCCTTCGGATTTGGAGCTGGCCTACTCGGTCGGGGCAAACTCTTATATTCTCAAATCAACTGATGCGCAGGAATTCGAACAGCAAGTCCGGCAAATGATCGATTTCTGGCTTAAAATGAATGTCACCGTCGGCAAAGTTCCCGTAGGGTTGGAAAAGCTTCCCCCCGCTCCCAGAACAAATGGGCAAAATTAATTTACCACCAAAAGAATTTCCGGAATGACCTGAATTTTTCATGTCTATGCTTGACACAAAAGCAGTGGCTGTTTTTGCTACTTAACGCGATATGGAATCATCTCAAACCATTCTTTATGTGGAAGACAATGACGGCGACGTACTCTTCATGCAGCAGGCGATGAAGAAGATCGGCCTGCAGAATGTTCTTCAGGTGGTTTCCGATGGTGACGAAGCCATTGCCTATCTGGATGGCAAGGGAAAATATTCCGACCGCAGAAAACATCCTTTTCCCGCCCTCATCTTTTTGGATCTTTCCCTGCCCGTCATTACCGGCTTCGGCGTGCTCCAATGGATTCGTAAACAGCATTCTATGCTTGCACTGCCCGTAGTGGTGTTAAGCGGCTCCCGCATGGAATTTGATCTGAACAATGCCTATCGGCTCGGCGCCAATGCTTATTTGATTAAACCTTCCACCGGCGAGGACCGCGATAATTTGCTGGGCACGACTGCAAAATATTGGCTCAGCCTGAACCTGCAAGTGCAAGGCCCGCGTTCGGATGAACCACAGCAGCCGAATGAAGAGGATTCATCCCGTAATCGCATGGTTCCCCTTGCTGAAAGTCTTTTGGCCATCGCGCAGAAATCACTTAATCTGGCAGGCTTGCAACCCTCCAATCTTTAACCTCTGGAAGGAACCTGATTTATTGAGGAATTAATGCTAATTGGAACTGAAAAAGCTGGACCCGTTTTACGCACGTTATCTTTGAACCTGATAACTACATTACCGAAAGGCAGTCCATGTTTCTATGCCGAATCAGCCCACCATATTACTCGTCGAAGATAGCACGGAAGACTACTTGCTGTTCAAGCAGGCGACGCTGAAGATTTTTCCGCACGCGGCGCTCCATCTTGTGCCCGATTTTCCCGCGGCGCTCCATTATCTTTACGGCACCGGTCCTTATCGCAACCGCGACCTGTTTCCTTTTCCTTCCTGCGTGTTTGTGGATTTGACCCTTCCCGCCATACCGGGCAAGGCACTGGTCAAATGGATTCGCGAACAACCCGAGTTTAAAAAATTGCTCATCGTGGTTCTCACCGGCTCGCGCGATGGCAAGGATATCTCTGAATTATATCGTCTGGGCGCCAACTCTTTCATCAACAAAACCGCCAGCCCGGATGAATTTGCTCGGACATTGCGCGACATGAACACCTTCTGGGTGTCGCACGGCCTCATCACTGATTTCTCCGCGCCCATCACTAATCCCGGCAAACCTTCGGCCGACACACGTGGCGCTTCCTTCTTTTACATCAAGCCGGATTGGCCGGACTTTGAACCGCCTCCATCTTCTTAACTGGCGGTCGCCTACGCCATTACGTGCAATCACAATCAATGGCGGTAAGTGGGTCAACTTGGGTGCTCACGGCATGAACTCAGGTGCTAATACCATCAAAGTCTCCTGCTGGGTCACGGCTGGCGTCATTGTCGTGGTCGACGCCGTCAAGTGGATCCAGTAATTAATCAATAAGCACGGGATCATTTCCGCTGCTAAGAAGTTAATATCAGAATCCGAACAGCGAAGCTCGCTTGAGCAACGCTGTCCGGATTTTATTTTGTATGTTTCTGTAGGCCAGCAAGCTCTGAAACCTATATATATTAACGTTCAACCACATGAATATGTAATTGTCCCTTTACCTATTAATTTTGACCAACATACTTATATACTCTATAAATGATTCACCTAACCCATTAGAAACCCACAAAGAGCCTGTGGTATCTGTTACCTGTAAAGAAAAGAAGTAACTCGGCTCTCGCTCAAACCTTAAAAAGTTGTTTTTGGGAAAGGCCGGGAGCGGAATTCAGTCACTACCTCTGTCACACGGGTTGTGCCTTCCCCAACCGAAACCGCAGGCAGTTTGGTCGTCGCTGTTGCATGTGGCGACCAAGGCAGTCCAATAAAATCCGGGTATCGCAGTCTTACTGCACCGGTATTGCCCGGAAACTCCAACCTAAAAACCAAAAGGAAACAAATGAAAAGCAGATTCGTTAAATCCACGGCTTTGAGTCTCGGTATTCTCGCCGCAGCCTCCGCCGCATATGCCAGCGCTGACTACGGTCCGGCCATTTGGCGACCAGCCTATTCCGGCCACTGGTACACTTCCGGCAATGGTCATAGGTTCTGTGTCATCCATGACATGGAAGGTTACTACGCCTCAACTATCTCCTACCTCCAGCAATCCGGCACCCAGGTCAGTATTCACTATTGCGTGAACGGCCTGAAGGACAATGCCAGTGATTATCCTGCTGGAGAAATAACCCAGATGGTGCTCGAAGCCAATTATGCCTGGCATGCCCTGTGTTGGAACACCTATTCCGTCGGTACTGAGCATGAAGGTTTTGTCAGCAATCCCGCCTGGTTTACCACGGCGATGTATAACACTTCTGGCTTGGTTCAACGCCATATGTGCGACAAGTTCGGAATTGCCAAAGACCGCAATCACATCGTTGGACACAATGCCAAACAGAGTTCCGCCTGGGTTTCCTGGGCTGGCCCTAACCTCGGCATCAATCCCACTTGCAACTCCCATACCGACCCCGGTCCGAACTGGAATTGGACTGCGTTGATGAACGTGGTTAATCCTCCTCCCGCTGGCACCACCATCATCGTGGACAATGCCAACGCGGGTTTCAGCACCTCGGCCAACTGGGCCACGGGCACTTCCTCCGCCAATTCTTATGGCGCCGATTATCGCTGGCGTTCGGCGACGGCTGTCAGTGATCAAGCCACCTTCAGCGCCAACCTGCCTGCAGGCGGCACTTGGACGGCTTATGCCTGGTATCCGGAAGGCTCCAATCGTTCCACGGAGACTCCATACATCATCTCCACCTCGGCTGGCACAAGCACCACAATCGTGAATCAGACAATCAATGGCGGCAAATGGGTCAGCTTGGGTGCTCACGGCATGAACTCAGGTGCCAATACCATCAAAGTCTCCTGCTGGGTCACGACCGGTGTCATCGTCGTTGCGGACGCCGTCAAGTGGGTCCAGTAATCAATCAATAAGCACGGGATCATTTCCGCTGCTAAGAAGTTAATATCAGAATCCGGACAGCGAAGCTCACCAGAGCGACACTGTCCGGATTTTTTGTTTTTAAATTGAGTCAGTCGTAAAAGTACTTGCAAGCCGCCAATTGGAACATTATCGTCACTTCAACGCCAGAGAAGCATAACTGATATAACCAAGGAGTTGTTTATGAGTACCTTCACCTATACAGCGGTGGATCAGCAGGGCAAGGAAACCAAGGGCACCATTCAGGTCGCTGATCAATCCGCAGCCATTCAACGCATCAAAGAGATGGGCTTCTATCCCACTCGCGTCACGGAAGTCACCAAACCGTTGACTCCGGCGGATCGCACTCAACGTCATGCCAACCGCCTTGGTCTGACTTCGAATCCGGCAAGGATGAAAGCTGCCCTGCGTCCGAGAATGCGATTACAAATTTTTCCCGCTCGCATAAAAACAAAACATTTGTGCGTCTTCACGCGCCAGCTTTCCACGGCATTGGATGCGGGTATGCCGTTGCTGCGTTGCCTGCGACTCCTTGAAGAACAGGAAAACAATCCCAGCCTGAAATCCCTTATCGGCGAAATTGGAGCTTCCATTGAAGGCGGCAGCACTTTTAGCGAAGCTTTGGCCCAACATCCGCGCACCTTCAACCCGCTTTATCTCAGCATGGTCAAAGCCGGCGAACTCGGTGGCGCGCTGGAGATCAGCCTGAAACGACTTTCCGAATTCATGGAAAAAACCGAGAAGATAAAAGGGAAAGTAATCGCCGCATTGTTTTACCCCGTCGCGGTGATCATCGTTGCCAGTGGCGTGATGGCGGTAATGCTTATATTCGTGGTTCCAAAATTCAAGGAAGTGTTCGCGAGCATGATGAATGGGAGACCCTTGCCTGCCTTCACGCGCTTGGTGCTTGGCATTAGTGAAGGCGTCAAATCTCATTTCCTTCCTGTTGCGGCAGTCATCACGACGTTCGCCATTATTTTGGCGTTCACCATTCGCACCCGGGCTGGCCGTACCTGCTTTGATCGTTTGAAACTTCGCCTGCCCATTTTCGGCCCGCTCCTCTGCAAACTTGCCATTGCCAGGTTCACACGCACGCTGGGGACGCTCACGACTAGCGGCGTGCCGATTCTGCAAGCGCTTACCATCGTCAAAGAAACCGCGGGCAACGTCATTCTCAGCCGCGCCATTGAGGGAATTCATAAGAATGTCAAGCAGGGCGAAACCATTACCGCACCGTTGCGCCAATCCGGAATATTTCCTGTGATGGTCGTTGGCATGATCGATGTTGGCGAACAAACCGGCGCGCTTCCCGAGATGTTGAATAAGATCGCCGATAATTATGACGACGAAGTCGATAATTCCGTCTCTGCACTCATGTCCCTGCTCGAGCCGATTATGATTGTTTTGCTGGCCATAGTGGTTGGCTCCATCGTCATTGCCATGTTCCTGCCGATCCTCGATCTGATTAATAACGGATTTGGCCCGACCGACAGCGGAAACATATAATTGCTTCGATTTAATTCGGTGTAGCGCCTGTTATACACGCTCCCAAGCTGATTATTACGTGTACGTGTTCATTCTGCCTACCCTTACTACATGAATATGTAAGTTTACCACCGCCCTTCATTATTATATAAGTGAGGTCATAGCCCATCTAACAATTTGCAAGGCCTTTGCGCTTTGCACGTGGTCGTATCACTGTCAGAAAACCATAAGTTTCTTTGTCAGACAATTTATCCGGGAGTTGGAAGCAGTCGGACCCGGATTTTGGTGCCGTAACAGGCCGGAAGAAGGACGTTATCCTTCGCGCGTTTGTTGTTTTGTCTTATCGCTCCTGCCTTTGAATCGAAACCATTAGCAGTAATTGGTTAGCCGCTCCTCCAAGGCGGTTGCCGGATAGTGCAGTAAACTCGGGCGCCGGCGGCAATCGTGCTGTCCCGGCATTCCCCGGAAGTGCCCTTAAAAAACTAAAATAAAGCGATAAAAATGAAATTACATCTCGGCAAAACATTGGCAATCGGGGCAGGTGTCCTCTCCGTTGCCTCCATGGCAAACGCAAGCGCTGATTACGGTCCCGCCATCTGGCGTCCCGTTTATTCTGGTCATTGGTATACCTCCGGCAATGGTCACAAATTCGCCGTCATCCATGACATGGAAGGTTACTACCTCTCCACCATCTCCTACTTCCAGCAATCCGGCACCCAGGCCAGCGTTCACTATTATGTGAATGGCGTGAAGGATAGTTCTTCCGATGCGCCAGCCGGTGAATGCAGCCAAGGCGTGCTCGAAGCGTACTATGCCTGGCACGCGCTCTGTTGGAATACGCACAGTGTCGGCACGGAACATGAAGGCTTCGCCAGCAATCCTGCCTGGTACACCACCGCCATGTATAACACCTCCGGCTTGCTCCAACGCCACTTGGCCGATCACTACGGCTTCCCGAAGGATCGCAACCATATTGTTGGTCACAATGCCAAGCAGAGTGCGGCATGGGTCACTTATGCCAATGCCAACCTCGGCATCAATGCGACTTGCAACAGTCACACCGATCCAGGCCCGAACTGGAATTGGACTACGTTGATGAATGTGGTCAATCCTCCCGCCCCCGGCACCACCATCATCGTGGACAATGCCAACGCAGGTTTCAGCACCTCGGCCAATTGGTCCACCGGCACTTCATCGGCAGATAAGTATGGCGGCGACTATCGCTTCCGCTCCGCCGCTGCCGTCAGTGATGCCGCTACGTTCAGCGCCAACCTGCCCGCAGGCGGCACTTGGACGGTCTATGTCTGGTATCCGGCAGGTGCTAACCGCTCCACCGAAACTCCGTACGTCATCTCCACCTCTGCGGGTGCTCACACAGAAGTCGTGGATCAAACCATCACTGGTGGTCAATGGGTCAACCAGGGTAGTTACGGCATGAACGCTGGCGCCAATACCATCAAAGTCTCCTGCTGGGTGACTGCTGGCGTCGTGGTCGTTGCCGACGCGGTCAAGTGGGTCCAATAATTAAGCGTCAAAGCCGGGTCTGATTCCCGGTTAAAGCTGAATCTCAGTCCGGACAGTGAAAGCTCACCCGAGCAGCACTGTCCGGATTTTTGTTTTCTATCTTCCCTCTTTCACCGCCCGCCCGCGCATTCCATCCCAAAGCAAATACCAAAGAAACAGGAAATTATATTTCGCATACCGCGTGGCCAGCCGCCTCGGTTCAGATAACAACCGGAATACCCATGTCAAACCCAGGCGCTGCATCCAGAGCGGCGCGTCAGGCTTCATGCCTGCGTTCACATCGAACGCAAATCCCACCGTCAGAATTACCCCGCGCTTGATCAAATGCTTGTGCAGTTTTGTCCATGCCTGCTGCTTTGGTGTTCCGAATCCCACCCAGATAAAATCCGGCGAAAGCCGCCCCAGTTCGGCCATCACCTCCTGCTCTGCCTTTCCATCCAGCATCCCGTCCACCCTGCATTTACCGTGAAAGCCTCCTACAAATCGAATCCCGGGATTCAACTTCTTAAACAGTTCCTGTATTCGCACTCCGCTTTCCGCCGAACCGCCCAGTAAGTAGTGCGTATATTCCTTTGGCGCCTTGGATAAAAATTCCCGCATGAACGTCGGCCCATAAACCCGGTCTTGCAATCCCGCTCCGGCCCGGTTCAGGCACCAAATCAAGGGCATCCCGTCGGGAATAAAATAATCGTAAGCGCTGGTCGTCTCCAAAAAATCCGGCTCATGCCGCCGCATCGTCACGATCTGTGTGTTGGCAAATTCCATGGACACACACACCGACCCACGAGCCCACGCCTGGCAATTCGCGGCGAGTTCATTATACGTGGTCGCCAGCAATGGTGTGCCCAGCAGGTTAAATTCTTTCATGAATTCACGTAAGTGCAGGACCGGGAATATTTAACAATGCCGCAGACCGGACTTTCTCATTTGAAAGTTCATTCCCTGATAAATAAGAAACGTCGGGAGAAAAGGCACGAATAATCCCATCAATCTGCCAGACTCTCCTTCCCAATCCTCGGGAAACCATTTGTCTCCGGTGGTCAACCAACAACTCTGGGGAAAATTATCATTGGCCTTTCGGACTTATTTATATAACCATTAAACCAATGGCCAAGTTCGAACGTATCGATTTTCAACCGCGGGATTGGGATAAAAAACTGGCCACCTTCCAGGATAGAAATGTTTTTCAAACTTCTGCCTGGCTCTCATTTCTTGTCGCCAGCCAGAACGGCGAACCTGTATTGGCAGCCTTAAAGGAAGGAGAGTCCACACTGGGTTATTTCGCGGGCATGCTGGTCCGGAAATTTAAGTTAAAAATCCTGGGAAGCCCCTTCCGGGGGTGGTCTTCCCCCTACATGGGTTTTAATTTATCGGATTCAGTTTCACGTCGCATTGCTGCCGAGGCGCTGCCTCACTTTGCATTCAGCACCTTGGGATGCATGCACTTGGAGGTGGTTGATATGGGAATGAAGTCGGAAGACCTCCAAGGCATCGGTTCCAACCCTGTGCTTAATCACACCATCGAAATTGATCTCACACAAACCGAGGACAAACTTTTCGAGAACATGAGCAAAACCTGCCGTTGGAGCATTCGAAAGGCGGAGAAAAATGGGATCGTGATTGAAGAAGCACAGGATATGGGATTTGCTGATGATTACAGCAATCAGCTTGAGGATGTTTTTGCCAAGCAAGGACGAGTCCCCCATTTCGGTCTGGAACGGGTGCGGGCATTGATTCAACACGTTCATCCCACCGGAACATTACTGTTACTCCGCGCAAGGGACTTGGAGGGCCGTTGCATTGCCACCGGAATTTTCCCCGGAATGAACCATCACGCTTTTTTTTGGGGCGGTGCCAGTTGGCGTGAGCATCAGAAACTTTTACCCAACGAACTGCTCCAGTGGCACGCGATGAAGTATTGGAAAAATCGGGGGATTAAATCCTACAACATGGTCGGAACCATGGAATTCAAGCAAAAATTCGGCGGGGTTCAAACTTCGGTGCCCTTGTTCAGCAAGTCCAGGTACCGCGTAATTTCCCAATTGCGCTCTTCCGCTCCGCGCATAACACAGGGAATTTTAAAAATCGGCTGGAAATTAAAGCGGTTCGGACGGGGAAAGCGGGCTGCTTCTTAAGGTAGAATTGCTGCTATGGCTGTTTTCGACAGGCTGAAAACTTTACTTTCCCGTCAAGGGCCCTGGACAGCGGCTGTCAAACTTTATGTACTTACAGTTGACCGATTATTTGACGTTGTTTATGGCTTGGAGACCTGCGCCTGGTCAGACCCCCTCGAATTAACCGTCACCGGCGGCAACAAGGAACGTGGAAATAGCTATCAACCGACGCGGGTCGTGCCTCTGAGAAAGCTGTTAAAAGCCACCTGCCCGCTCTTTCCTGCCGATAGCGTCCTCCTCGACTTGGGGTGCGGCAAGGGACGGGTGCTTTTCGTCGCGGCTCCATTTGGATTTAAAGCGGTTAAAGGCGTGGAATTTGCCCACGAATTATGCACCATAGCCCGCAAAAATATTGCTTCTTTTCAAGCCAAATCCAAGGCCCGCCCTGAATTTCATATTGTGGAAGCTGATGTCACCGATTACCCCATCGGCAAGGAGGAAAATGTTTTCTTCATGTTTAATCCATTTGATGAAACCATTCTGGAAAAGGTCCTCTGCAATATTTCCACATCGCTCCAAGCCCACCCACGGCCCATCTGGATTATTTATCACCATCCAAAATGCCGGGAGGCCATTGAAAAGCGCTCCCATTTCTCGCACCTGAAAGATTTAAGTTTCTGGGGCTATAATTTTACGATCTATTCGAATTCGGTCAGTTAGCAGGCAAATTGAAACAGCAGGAGAATTTGCATTCTCCAATAAAAATCTTCCCTTGTTTCGTTTGCCCCATTAAAATGGCGCGAAAGACTTTCATATAAGATTCATTTTTGTCCTGCTGGCTCCAATTGGCATTCCATGAAGCTGCTCGTTTTTGCTCATACACCGCCGCCGCATCACGGCCAAAGCTACATGGTTCAACTCATGTTGAATGGCTTTGGTGGTGATCATCGGCAATCCCATCGCTCGGGAATTGCAAAAACTTCCCCCTATGGGATTACTTGCTATCACGTAAACGCTCAGGTCTCTAAACAACTTGAAGACATTGGCAATTTTCGGCCTGGCAAGCTCTTCCTCCTCATTGGATTTTGCATTCAGGCCATCTGGTGCCACTTCCGTTATGGTGTGGACACCCTCTATTTCATTCCCGCGCCCGGCAAACGTTCCGCTTTATATCGTGACTGGCTGGTCATGCTTCTTTGCCGTCCGTTTTACAAAAAAATCATCCTCCACTGGCACGCTGCGGGCCTCGCCAAATGGCTCGAAACTCATGTCCAAAGCCGCGCCCGGTCATTCACCTATGACCGCATGAAGGATGTGGACATGAGCATCGTTCTCTCCAAATACAATCGGGCAGATGCGGAAAAACTCCTGCCCAAACAAATTCGCGTCGTAAGCAACGGCATTCCCGACCCTTGCCCCAGCTTTGAAACCACTGTCCTGCCTCGCCGTCGCGCCCGCTTTGCCGCCCGAAAAAAGCTGGCAGCCGGCCAAACCCTCGCGCCCGCTGACTTGGAAAACACAGGTGATGACCCGCAAACTTTCAAGGTTTTCTACCTTGCTCACTGCACCCGGGAAAAAGGCTTGTTCGATTCCATTGAAGGTGTTCTGCTCGCCAATAAAAAATTGGCTGAAACCAATTCACCACTGAAAATGCAATTGATTGCCGTGGGTAATTTTCTAGATTCGGACGAACAAGCAGAGTTTAATCGCATTTTGGCCGCACTCGCGGACCGGCAAAGCATCCGTTACCTCGGCTTTCTCTCGGGGTTTCAGAAGGAAGCGGCGTTGCGTGACGCTGATCTCTTTTGTTTCCCCACCTATTATCAAAATGAAAACCAACCGGTAAACCTGATTGAAGCCATGGCTTTCGGACTTCCCATTCTTACCACCCGTTGGCGCTCCATTCCCGAGTTATTGCCGAAGAATTATAATTATTTGGTGGATATACGCTCTCCGCAACAGATTGCCGGCACCTTGTTGAACTGCCTCATCGGCGAACCGCCCGAATCCTTTCGCGAGATTTTCCTTAGGCAATTCAGCCTCGAACAATATTTGACCGGGCTGGCAGAAGCCTTTCGTAGCATTGAAACAACCGGCTGCCTGGCTGCCACAAGCCCGACTTTAACCCCGGCGTTGTCCGCCAGCTCCGCTTCGACCCCGCAATCCCAGTGAATTTCTCAATCGTCACCCCTAGTTTTCGCAATTCCAAATGGCTTAAGCTCTGCATCCCTTCTGTGGCTGACCAGGAAGGGGTAAGCCTTGAACACATCGTGCAGGATTCCTGCTCGGACGATGGCACCCAGGACTGGCTGCCGCATGACACTCGCGTGCGCGCTTTCATTGAAAAAGACAAAGGCATGTACGACGCCGTCAATCGCGGTTACCAACGCGCCCAAGGCGAAATCCTCACTTACCTGAATTGCGATGAACAATATCTCCCCGGCGCACTAAAAGCGGTTTACGATTATTTTCAAGCCCATCCCAAGGTGGATGTGGTCCTCTCTGATACCGTCGTGGTGGATACAAACGGTGATTACATCTGCCACCGCCCCTCGCTTGTTCCCCTCAAGAATCATATCTGGATTCGGTTCTCGGTACTGACCTGTGCCGTGTTCATACGCAGACGGACCGTTCAGGATTTTGGGCTTTACTTCGATACCAAGTGGCGTGACCTTGGGGACATGTTTTGGCTGCTGGAATTGGTCAATCGCGGCGTGTCGGTGGGCGTTCTACGGCATTTCACTTCGGCATTTACTGAAACTGGTGAGAACATGAATCTCAAGCCAAATGCCTTGCGCGAAAAGGCGGAAAAAATCCAGATGACGCCCGCCTGGGTCAAAACCTTGTCTCCTTTGATCATTCAATATCATCGTTTACGCATGCTCGCCAGTGGCGCTTATTCGCAAAAGCCCTTCGATTATGCCTTGTATTCCTTTGCCTCCCCCAACCAGCGCATCGTTCATCATGTAACGAAACCAACAGCGCTCTGGCGGGGGCGTTACTGAACTTGTTCTGGCGGTTTTTCATGATGAACTGGCTTGTTAAAGTCGTCTCCAAATTTTTATCGGCGCTGCCTGAAAGCTTCCGCTATTGCTGGGTTATATTATGTTCTGGCCGGGCTGCGTTTCACTTGGCTCTTTCAAGCATTATTCCAGGGAACAACCCGGCGCCAGACATCTTTTTTTCGCAAAAGCATGATCTTCCTCTTCACGTATCATAAAGTTCGAGAGAGCGATTCTGCGGGAGGGAACGATTTTTATACCGTTTCGCCGGATCAATTGGCGCGCCATATCGCGATGCTGAATGCCAAAGGCTTCCAGAACCTGAAAATAGATGAGTTGATTCGTAATCCCATACAGTCTGGAAATAAATATATTCTAACCTTTGACGATGGCACGTATGACCACTACGAAATCGTTTTTCCACTTCTGCAAAAAAACAATTGCCAGGGCGTGTTCTTCATTCCCACCTCCAAGCTGAACAAGCCGGGTTATATCACCAATGCCCAGGTCCGCAAGCTGGCGGATGCCGGCCACGCGGTGGGTTTTCACAGCCATGAACACCAGCGGCTCGACTTGTCACCCCAGGAGGAAATTCGGCGGCAAATCACCCTCTCGCAACAAATTTTGTACGACATCACCGGCGTCAAACCCCTGATCTTTTCTCCGCCGGGCGGATATCTCAACGCCCGCATCCGCGAGGCTTCGCTGGAACTCGGGGTGCAGGCCATCCGCACCATGCGTTGGGGCTACAACAAAAAAATAGACCTCATCGCCCTTGAAACCATTCCCATCAACCGCTTCACGAATGATAAAAAATTTCTCAACATACTCGAATCGCATAACTCCCGTTTCCTCTATATGGGCAAGGAAGCGTTGAAGCGACTGATCCCATTGCGGGGATATGAACTGCTCCGCAACTTATTATTTAAATTTAAAAATTCTGAGTAGCATTATGGAAGATTACCCCGTGGTCATTATCGGCGCAGGCCTTACCGGCCTTTCCTGCGCCTATCATCTTGACCGCAACTGCAACTATCTGCTCGTGGAAAGGGAATCGGAACCCGGTGGCATTGTCCGCACGCGTATCCGGCTTAACTCCTTCCTCTGCGACGGCACCGGTCATTGGCTTCACCTCCGCAATCCATACATGAAGGAGTTGGTGAACAAACTCCTGCCCAACAAACTCGTGGAGTACGAACGCCGGGCGGTCATTTTCTCCCATGGCGTTTTCACGCTTTACCCTTTTCAAGCGAACACCCATGGCCTGCCACGCGAAGTCGTTCTCGAATGCCTCGTCGGCCTGCTCAAAGCCAAACATCCTGAAGACTTCGGCCAAAAGGCTGAAACCGCGCCCCCGACCAATTTCTACGAATGGATCGTCCGGGCCTTCGGCGAAGGGATCGCTAAACATTTCATGGTTCCTTACAACCAGAAATTGCTCGGCGTCAACCTGACGGAAATGATGCCTGATTATGCGGATCGTTTCATTCCGCGTCCTTCCACTGAAGATGTCCTCAAGGGCGCCCTTGGCTTCTCCAAGGAATCCCTCGGATACAATGCCAAGTTTGTCTATCCCCGCGAGGGCGGCATCGGTTCCCTGCCGCGCGCCTTTGTCAATGCGCTGAAGCAACAGCCACTTTACGGAACGGACGTCACCAGCGTGAATCTCCGCAATAAAACTGCCACGCTTTCCAATGGCAAAACAGTGCGCTTCCAACGCCTCGTTAACACCATGCCGCTGGTCAAATTTATTTCCATCCTCGAAGATGCTCCGGAGGAAGTTCTCGCTGCCACTCAAAAACTGCGCGCCACCACTGTGCATTACTTTGATATCGGAGTGCGTGGCACCGGTGATGTTGCCAGCGATTATCATTGGATATATTTCCCGGAGCCGGATTACGTTTTCTACCGCGCCGGTTCCTACTCCGCGGTTCACAAGGAAGCCGCGCCGCCGGGTTGCCGCAGTTATTATGTGGAAATGTCCGGCGGAGCCAGCGAACTCCTCAAGGAACCTGAGAAACTCAAGGAACGGGTCCTCGCCGATTTGAAGCGTGCCCGCATTCTGTCGGAGCAGGACGAAATCCTGTTCATGGATCTTTGCCAGATTCCTTACGCATATGTGGTGTTCGATAAAAATTACGAACAATCCCGCAGCTTCGTCCTCAATTTCCTGAACCAAAATGGAATTCTCAACGGCGGACGCTGGGGCGGCTGGAATTATGGCGGTATGGAAGATGCCATGTTGGACGGCAAGAGCGCCGCGGAACAAATCAGCAACGAAAACGCGAACAAATGAGCACCTCCCACAACAGTGCTGATTATCAGCGGATTTATCGGGAATCGATCCAGCCGATCTTTGCCGGTCATCCCCAGGAACCTTCCTTGGACGATCGCAACACCTTTTATTTAGAGATGCTCGCCCGGCACGGCGCCTTGCAATCCGGCAAGCATCTCGTTGATTTAGGAGCCGGCCTTTCCATTTTCGGCCCCATGGTTCGCAAGCTCGGCATGGATGTCACACTCATTGATGATTTTGGCGGGGGCGGCGGCGTGCTCTACGGGCAGCGGCCCGAGGAAATAAAGGTTTTAAAGCTTTTTCAGGGCCAGCTTGGCATCAAAATCATCACGAAGAATTTTGTCGAGGAACCGATCCCACTTCCCGATGCCAGCGTGGATGTCATCACCTGCTTCCACAGCCTGGAGCATTGGCACAATTCGCCCAAACGACTATTCCGGGAAATTTATCGCATTCTTCGTCCCAACGGCTTGCTCGTCCTGGCCACGCCCAATGCCGTGAACATTCGGAAGCGCGCTTATGTTTTGATGGGACGTAATAATTTCCCCGTCCTGCATGCCTGGTATGACGAAGGCGACCCCGTCTATCGCGGACACGTTCGTGAACCAATCATCCGCGATCTTCAACAAATGATGGAGTGGAACCAATTCAAAGTCGTAGGTACGTATGGCCGGAATTTTATCGGTCGTAAGAGCAAAGCCCTGGCGTCACTGCCTATGCCGCTCGTGAATGCTGCGGCCATTGTTTCCGAGAAGCTGTTGCGGTTTTTTCCATCGCTTTGCTCGGACATTCATGTAGTGGGACAGAAGCAGGTATGAGGCAGCGGGTTCTTATGATCGCGTATGCGTGCAATCCCAAAGGCAGTGGCGAACACTGGCTCGGCTGGGGTTGGGCGGAGCAGGCTGCGCGCGCCTATCAGGTTGATCTTATTACGACTACCAACAGCCAAAAGCTGGTTGAAGAGCGCGCCCGCGAGTGCGGCATCACTCCCCACTTCGTCACACTGCCGGAGTGGCTGAAAAAATTAACTTCCCATCTTGGCGGTACTGGAAGTTGGTTGAGGAAAATTGCGTGGCAATTTCGCGTCGCCAAATTGGCCGCTAAACTTCATCAGAAGTCTCCCTTTGCCTTGGTCCATCAAACGACCTTCCATACCTTCCGCGTTCCTTTTCTCGCACAGCACCTGGCCATTCCCTCAGTCTGGGGACCAGTTGCTGGCGGCGAATCCGTGCCGCCCGGTTTTTCCCAATACTTAGGCAAGGCAAAATTCTCCGAATCCAGCCGCAGGTTGATCAACAAACTGTGGCTGCATTTTCCACCGGTAAAAAAATCACTACAACGGGCCTCCGTCATTTTTGTTTCCAATCGCACCACGCTGGAATTTCTTCCCCGAGCCGTGCAGGGAAAATGCCAGATTGTTCCCCCTAATGCCTTGCGACCGGAAGATGAAAAAACAGAGGCTGATCTGCCTTCACGAAATCCTACCGGCGCGACATTGCACCTCCTATATGTCGGCAACTGTGTGGCCACTCGCGCCATTCCGCTGGTCTTTGATGCTCTGATTCAATCCAAGCTGCAGGATTATAAATTCGTCATCATCGGGGATGGTCCCGCATTGAACGATTGGAAACAGCAAGCCGTTCAACTTGGACTGGCGAACCATGTCGAGTTTACCGGCAAAGTGCCCTATGAAAAGCTCCCCGCCTTTTATCAGTCCGCCGATGCGCTGGTTTTTCCCGCCTTGCGCGATAGTGGCGGCTCGGCGCTGCTCGAAGCCATGTCACGCCAGATTCCGGTCATTTGCCTGGATTGGGCTGGTCCTGGAGAAATGGTGGATGACCATTCTGGAATTAAAATTCCTGTGGATAATCCCGGGTGCACGGTTAAAGCCTTGGGTGAGGCGTTTTCGCGGCTTAAATCCAATCCTGGGCTTGGCAACAGCCTGGCCCGCGCGGCTTTTACCCGCTCCCAATCTGTTTTTCGTTGGAGCGCAAAATTCGAGTTACTTAAATCCTGTTACGAGCGTCTCATAACAAAGCAGTGAATTCACGCAAAACATTTGTATCCGGGATGTTCAGCTTGCTGGACGCCAACTCCATTCGCTATTGCATCCTGCGCAATTATGACAACATTTTTGATGATGCCACCTCGGACATTGACCTGCTTGTTGCCGCAGAAGATTTGATTCGGTTCAAGGAAGCCCTGCACCTGGCCGCTGCCCGCGCGAACCATCGCTTTGTCCACCGGGCGCGCTATGTAAATTATTCCTACGTTTTCTGGAATACCGAGAGTAGTTTCTTGCGCATTGATTTTGAAACCGAAGTGCGCTGGCGCACCTTCCCAATTTTGTCCGCCGATTCAATCATGGGATTGAGGCAACGCCACGAAGGGTTTTTCATTCCTCATCCATGCCACGAATCGGTCATTCTTTTTCTGGCAGCCATCTGGCGTAATTCACTTAGCGAGCGTTATCGCCAGCAACTCGCGCGACTCTACATGGCTTGTCCCGATAAGGAGCAACTTCGCCAAACCTACCTTCGTGCTTTTGGAGGCATCGGCAACGCATTGGTTGAATTCCACGCTCAGATTCAGACAGGGGATTTTGAAAAATCAATCGGCCCCAGGTTGAGGAGTTCCATTTACCGAAATTCAGTGCTGCGTCCCGGAAATCTTCGCAGCCTGATCGCCCACATTTTCGCTGATACACAACGTCTTTGGGAGCGTGTCCGGAATCCTGCCGGCATTTCCCTTTTATTTGCCTCGGCAGCCGGAAAGGACAGGAACTTCGATGATCTGATGCAGAAAATCGAATTTCTATTTCCCATCCAGAAATGCACCATTGAAACCTTTGATCTTACCAATACTCCGCAGGCTTCCGCGCAGTTGGGGTTGGGGCTTAGGTTAAAGCGTTTGCGCACGCTCTTTAAAGGCGGCCTTTTCGTCAGGTTCTACCATGTGGCCAGTGACACGGACCTGCAAAAGGTTGTTAAAACCCACACCCGATTTCTCTATCCTTCCCGCACTTTTGTCTGCATGGAGGATTCGCAGCAGCACATCTATCTCGCGCACGTCAGCACGGGATTCATGACTGACTCCAGCGACCGGGAAACCGACACAAAAAATGGTTATCGCAACTTGTTGATCGAATTTATCTCAACCGTCCTGGGTAGGAGCGGCCGCCCTGATGCTAAACATGGCAGGGGCACTTTTGCCGTTTTAATCGGCTTGGATGGCTCAGGCAAAACTACACTGGCCAGAAACATTTCGCGACTTGCGCCCGTGAGTGGACGCTTTGATGGAGTTCGATACTTTCATTGGCGGCCTAAAATCATCAATTATATCGAGTTCCCGCTGCCGGAATTTCGCAACGTGCCGCGGAAACATTCCCTCCCCAAATCTTGGATCACGTCTTTTTTCTCCGCGTTGCGGCTGGCAAAAAATATTCTCATCGTCAATCTTGCCTACTACTTGCGCGTTCGCCCCCTGCTCCGGAGAAATTATCTCATCGTTATTGATCGCTATTTTTACAATTATTACATTGATCCCGTTTCTGTTAAATACTACGGGCCAGCCTGGCTGCTCATTTTTATGACCCGCTGCTTCCCCAAGCCAGATGCGATTATTTCGCTCAGTGCGGGTCCGGACACTTTGTTGCAACGAAAGCAGGAACTTACCCCGGAGCAAATCGCACAACAGTCTGTCATTAAGGAAAAGATGCACTTCGGATCAATCCCCTGCTTTGCGGTGGATGCCCGCCAGGCCCCGCAAGCCGTTGCGCAAACAACTTTGGCCGCCCTCACCACTTCCCCTGGCTCAACCGGCCGCATTCCGGCGAACCCCTGATGCCCTCTTATATTCCTCGATAAAATAGATTGGTCTGAAGCGGCCAACTCCTCTTTACTTACCACCGCATGGCCGCTCAAGTTCCTGATTCCTGGCAGCAACTTTTCCTGGGGAGCAATCCATCCACTCCCGGGACTGCCATTCCAGTGCGAATTATCCACCGACGCGGGGAACCTTTTCTAATCCTCCCTGCTGACTCTCACCTGGCCTTATCCGGACTCTCGCTCTATCCCGCGCAAACGTCCGCAGCCAGATTGGCCAAACTTCTTTTATCCCTGACACTGAAACTGAAACTTTTGACGCCGGGTGAAATTATCTCTTTGCCCATTGATCAGGGTAGTCCCTTTGTTACATTTCTGGCCCAGACGGCCGGAACTGGTTCGCTTCTACGTTTTGCACTCCTGGCCGGAAATCCTCATGCTCCAGGAAGACGTTTTGTTCTTCTACTCTTCAACGGCAACAATGAACCAGCGGCGGTGGTCAAGGCAGGCCTGGGCGAGTCCGCCACTGGATTAATCAAACAAGAGATTTCCTTCCTTTCTTCAGTGCCGCACGACACTTATGGCGTGCCGCGGCTGGGTGCGGTCTTCCAGTCCGAACGCCATCATGCTTTTGCCTTGGATTTTTTAACCGGCCATTCGCCCCAACCAGACGACTTGACTGGTCTGGAATCTTTGCTTGCCCGGTGGATTGATTCCACCCGCCAGGTTCGAATTAGTGAACTTCCCGCTTGGCACCGATTGGCAGCGACTGCGACTTCATCCAACTTGATAGACAATCAACTCCAAAATGCCTTGTGCTGTCCGGTCATTTATCATGGAGATTTGGCGCCTTGGAACATTAAAGTCGCCAACGGCTTATGGCAGGTGCTTGATTGGGAACGGGGCGAACTCGCTGGAATTCCTGGCTGGGATTGGTTTCATTACATCATCCAAAGCGCCGTTCTTATCCAGCGAGAGCCAGTCAATGCCCTGGCTGCACGTGTAGAAAATTTGCTCACTTCGGGGAATTTTCAACGTTATGCTGCAAAAGCACAAATTGTTGGGATTGAGAGGCAGCTCCTGCTGGCCTACTTGAATTATAGCATCCAAGTTCTAAAACAGACCGAAGGCCTGTCGCGCATACAATCCTTGCTCGCGCATCTCGCACAGAAGTGGCGCGCTAAGATTTAAACAAACTCACTTCTGTAGATGTTTTTCCACAAACTGCGCCACCTTGGGCCAGACCTCCTCATCGGTCACGTCTCGCAGGCAGAATGGCGCGGGAAACCGGCAGTAATCGGAGCATGGCATGTAAGGACAAGCCTTGCCGCTAATCCACTCTGCCGCCGGATGCAGCGGCAGAAACCATTCCGGAACTTGGGGGCCGAAAAAAGTAAGGGTGGGAATGCCCTTGAAGGCCGCCAGATGGCCAGGTCCGGAATCATTTCCTATAAATGCCCCGGCTCCGTCCATCGCCTGCAATAATTCGGCTACCGTCCGGGGAGTAGCCACATCTTTTTCTCCGGCGTTGAGCCACCAATCCCTTTGTTCCGGGTTGCAAACGACCTTTACCTGAAATCCTTTCTCACGCAATCGCCGCACGAGACTTTGATACCGTTCCAGCGGCCAGACCCGCACGGCTTGCCCCGCGCCCGTATGCACGAAAATGTTCCGCCCCTGCCGGCTGCTTGAATGAATCTTGTTGCGAGGTTCCAAATCCAAGCCCAAGGCATTGGCAATGGCGCGCCAACTCTCATAACGATGTGCGTCGTGCGGCGGCAGCGGCAAGGCATTTGTTAAAAAAATCCTGCTGCCCATTCGTGAAAATCCCAATCGCTTCTTCGCCTCTGTCAATTGAAGCAGTAAATGATCGCGCGGGTCCCAACGGGCGGATAGTGCCACATCAAAGCGCTCGCGTACCAATATTTTCCGCAGTGAAATCATGTTTCTCCATGGCCATTTCAGGAGTCGATATTTGCCCGTGAAAGAGGTCCAGGGGGCGTTAAAAGGAACCACCTTCACAGCCGGAAGAAATTGTCCCTGCAGATCATGGGCGTAAGTTTTGGCCAGCAGTGTGACTTCAAACTGTTCCATGGCCTTGCGCAAAAAGGGAGCTGCTATCGCCAGGTCCCCCACCCCCCATAATTCGACCACTAACAGTTTTGGTTTCATTGCGGTCGCCGTGCAACCAGGCAGGCTGACCAACCCAGCCAATGCACCCGCGCTGTGTACTTCTGCCGGCTTGGCGGCAGGAATTGATAAATCAAATGCGAGCCGGCGAATATCCAGTTGCGTGAGGTTCCGGATTTAATGATGTCCAGTCCGTCCTGCCGTAACAGTTGCGCCAAGGCACCAATCGCCACCGGCTTCACATGAGTAGGATCATCATAAAAGTTGAGCGTAAAAGTGCCTGCTCCTTTTCCTTTCGGGCTCGCAATGGTAAGCGATTTGGGATGGGGCGTTTCAAAATAAACCTGGCCACCGGGTTTCAACAATCGCTTTACCTCCTGAACCAACAATGTCAAATCCGTCAGGTGTTCCACCAGATGCATGCACGTGATGGCGGACATGGAGGCGTCAGCCCACGGTAATTTCTCCCGCTGCAAATCACCGCGATGAAACTGGCAGTTCTTCGGGTATCTTTCCGGATAACCTGCGATGTCGGTGGCGAACAATTGCAGGTCCGGACGTAATTCGGCAATGTGCCGCAACGTCTCCCCTTCCGAGGACCCTAAATCCAACAAAGTGCCGCCAGTTGGAGTGCCCGCGACAAATTTCGCTCGCGTATCCAGCCAGGGAGCCTTTTGAAGGTGAGCCCAATTCATAATGTTACTGAATCATCAATTCGTTCATCGAGTGGCAGGAAGTGTTGGATGAAACTGACACCCCACCAGTAACGGCCTGAAAGTCTAATGCTGGTTCCCAATGGTGTAAAGCATGCCCGCCCCCGGGAGGGCTCGGGACATTTTTCTACTTTATGAAGAACCTTCACGCCGTCCATTTGAACTTTGGCTGATCAACCTTATGCACCAATCTTTGTTGGGGACTTGCCTGGCTGTATATGGCGTATGAAAACGGTTTTTGCTGGTAAATGCCGCCCAGCAGACGGCGCAACCTATGCTGCCAGATCAGCATGGGCCGCATTTTCCTTGCCCACAAGGGAGCCGAGTTAAATAACTCCGCTGCTTCACGGCGGGCATTGGGCCGCGTGCTCATATTGACCCCGGTCATGGTAAATGCCGAGGTGAATTGCCGCATCACCGCCATTCGTGTGCCCCGTTTCAACAATCGGAGCATCCATTCCCCATCACCCACATCCCGAAAATTGGGATCAAACAAAAACCCCTCGTCAATCAGCCTCCGGCGAAAGAAAGTGGCACAGGTGAACGTTGACAGGTGCGAAACCCACGTATGGTATTTAAGCGGGGTCTGCACTTTTCGATGGAACGAGTAATCACCATCGCCATTAACCACCACGAAATCTCCAAAGACCACATCCACGCGCGGATGTCGCTCAAAAAAATTAATCACTCCTGAAAGCGCTCCCGGCAAATACTGTTCGTCGCAGTTCAGGTAAGCGAGTATATCTCCCTCGGCACGCTTTAATCCCCGGTTCACGGCATCGTACATGCCCTTGTCTTTTTCGATGAAGGCACGCACACGCGTGTCATGTGGAAGCCAGTCCTGGGTGCCATCGTCCGATCCTGCATCCTGCACAATATGCTCCGCTTTCACTCCCTGGTCGGCCACAGAAGCAATGCAAAGTTTAAGCCACTCGGAATTACGAAAACTGGGGGTGACTATTGAGGCGTGCACAGGATGAATTCGCAATGGTATTCCGCATTACTGCGCGGCTTGAGCCAGCTTGAACTTGTTTAAAACCTGTTTTACTACGGGCACAGGAGCCGCACTCCGGACCCCTCCATTGATGGCAACGCTCAGGCCAATAGCTCCTGTGAATAAAGCCATGTCCGAGTAAAGGGATCCAAAAATGACGAAAAAAATAATGGTTTTTACAAAAAAATACGCCAGCAAAAAGGTATTGATGCGTTGATAAGCGGGATCTCCATAGCGGTAATTTCGATGCAATACACGCAGGCTGGCGACCAGAAACCAGATAAATCCCCCCACACCCCATATTCCAAATGGCATGACTAATGACAGCGGTCCGTTGTGATAATCACCAGCAAGCGCGGCACCGGCCGCATTTTCTCTGGTCATGCCACTCCTTACCATGCTCAGCTCGGAAGCACTCATCGAATACCCCTTCCCCAGGAGAAGATACCTGGGCACTTCCGGCAACACTTGCTTCCACATATCCAATCGCCACTCACTGGAACTTTTCGCGTCCATTTCTGCTATCGGATCCACCTTAATAGGAAGGAAGCTGAAGGCGCGCTGCACGGAGAGGGGTAACTTTTCCACCATGGAGATGGTCAATGTGCCGCCGAGGATCGCAACCAGAGTGAAGATGGGCAGCAAGGGACTTTTCATCAAGCCTTCCAGATAAAATAAAATGGCAAAAATCAGTAGAAAGGTAATAAGCATCGAACGAAAACCACCAAGTAAAGTGATGACCAGAAGGCATATTAATAGCGTTAAACGCCAATATTTCCTTAAATCAAATATTCCAGTAACGCCATACTTCACCAGCATGAGAAAAATCATCGATATACTGGCCGTGGCCAACCCGCCCCACCTGATATAAGTACCAGTGTAACCGATACTATCCTGGGCGAGTGCTTGTATTCCTTGAGCATCTGTAGGGAATAAAAGGAAAATAAAGGTAAAAGCCGGGTTTATAACATAAGCCAGATTGGAAATCGCGGCAGTCAGCGCACTCAGGAAATACAGGCCAACGTATAAATGCACTTTTTGACTGGGGATTTTTTGGCTGGTCAGGGCAAAATATCCCGCGATTCCCACCAACAAAGAAATGTATCTTCTGCCGCCGATATTTTCCCCTCCGAACGCGTTGAGTCCAATTCCACCAGTCAGGAGGGCTGTAGCCAGGACCACAACCGTCAGAAAGCATAAAGGCCGCGTCAGCGATGGAATCTGCAAGAATTTTAGCTTTCGATTCAAGATGTAATGAAGGATGGAAACCGAAATGCTTATCGGAATCATCATCAGAGAAAATTGAGGTTTGCCGGGTAGAAAGAAGACCACCGCATTAAGGTTCCAACAGAGTATCAGCCAAGGGTAATGCCAGCGCAAAAACAGAGGGACGGACAAAAATACGAATACGAGGCCAACCGCGCCCAGAGTCCAGATATCCAAAGGTGTGGCCAGCAGATAGCCCAGGAATATCGCCAGAGGCAGGCAGATACCATAGATCACCAGAGATCGAAATAGCAAAAATGAATTTGACATGCGTTAAACAGATTTACTTACAGCAAAGTTGAATCCGCTCGCAAATATATTCCAGCGCGTTTGTCTCATTCAGAAACAGCCTCCGATAATTGGTTCGAAGGACGACAAACCCCACCGTTCAAGCTGACGCTCAACCCCACCAACCCGGTAAATATGAACAGATCCGAAAAAGTCGAACCAAAGACAAACAAGAAGAAGCATATCCGCACTACGAAATAGGCGAATAGAAAAGTGTTTATCTGCCGCAACGAAGAGTCTCCAAAGCGATAATTCTGATGCAATACTTTCACTGCGGCGATCAAAAACCAGCAGAATCCGATTACCCCACCAATTCCAAAAGGTATGATCAGCGAGAGGGGGCCATTGTGGTAATCACCAGCCAGTTCGAATTCGTCCGATGATCGCGCATAACCCCGCATCGAAGATTCCATTACCATAAACAATTCGTCCGGACTGAGTGAGTAGCCTTTGCCCTTGATTAAATATCTTGGCACCTGCGGAATTAAATCCTTCCACATCTCAACACGCCAGACGGTTGATCCTTCAGCGCTTTCTCGCGCCAAAGGATCGACGTTTATGGGCAGAAAGCTTAGTGAGCGCTGCACTGACAGGGGTAATTTATGCAGATTAGGCAGCAATGCGGCCCCGGTTAACGCGCCGACCAGCATTATAATGAGAAAATACCGGGTCCGAAACAATCCTTCCAAATAAAACAATATGAAAAAAGCCCCTGCAAACAGAGCCATATTCGAGCGGAAACCAGCATACAAACTAGCAGTGATTCCCAAAAAAAACAGCCCCGACCGCCAAGGCTTCCTCAATTCGAACAGCCCCTGCACTCCATACCGCGCCAGAAGAAAGCAGATTATCCCAATAGCTGCGGGCGCGAACCCCATCATTCGAAATACTTCCATTCCCATCAGATTCGGCCCGGCCGCTGCCATTCCGGCATCCACATCGACTGGAAAAAAACTTGGAATAAAACTGAAAATCCGCCCCCCATAGATTGCCAGATAATTTACCAACGAAGTGAGTCCGGCCAAGAAAAACAAGGAAACATACAACCCTGCCCGGTTACGCGGAATATTTTGGCTGGCCAGCGCAAAATATCCTGCAATTGCTGCAAATATATAGAAATACTTTTTACCACCGAAGCTGGCCGCCCCCAATGCTCTCACCCCGATTCCACCCGTCAAGGAGGCCGTGGCAAGCACCACTATACCAAAAAAAATCAGCGATTTTGAAACGGATGATGCCCTGAAAAAATTTAAGTTGTGACCGAGGGAGCGGTTCAATAGCGAGAAGAACAGGCTGAGTCCGGCCATAATTGACCATAAATAGGGATTGCCGGGAAGAAAAGCAGGACTGATGACGGCATTCCAACTAATAATCAACAACGGATGATGCCAACGCATCAGTATTGGGATGCTGAGCACCGACAATACCAAGACTACCACCGCAATACTGCTGGACTCAAGCGGCGAGGCGAGTAAATAGCCCACTAACACTGCCAGAGGCAGGCAAACTCCATAAATTAAATGGGAACGGGATACAGCGAACGTATTTGCCATTTGGAACTGCTATAACAATGAATCTCAAGCGATTTCGCAACCATATTTTACGGCTCGCACCAGCCAAAACACCACGCCCAGCCAAATTCGCAATTATTTGAGCTTTTTGACATGTCCGCCTCATTTTCCGCTCAAATTTTCTTTTACCTTCCCCATGCGTTGGCGAGAGCTAATATGTTTGCCATCCTTGAGCTTTCCCGTATTTAGTTATGACTCAATGATGATTATGTTGCGAAATCGCAGAAACCCTGCTGCGGCCAAACTATTGATTTTCCTTATCAGACATAAAGTTCCCGTTTTGCACCGGCTTTGGGGCATCCTTCTGGGCTGTGACATAGGCTGCAGGATGCCCAAGAATATCATCATGCCCCACCCTTATGGCATTGTCATTCACTCAAAAGCAGTTTTGGGCGAAGGAGTGATTATTCTGCATCAGGTTACGGTCGGGGCCAGAAATGTGGATGATCGCGCTCCTGTGATTGAAGAGGCTGTCTTCATCGGCACGGGCGCCAAAGTATTGGGCGGCATTACGGTCGGACGTCATTCCATCATCGGAGCCAATGCGGTGGTAACCCGTAATATTCCTCCGGGTTCCACCGTGATCGGTATCAACCAGATTATCAAGGAACGCCGTCCCAAAATAAATGAGGATCACCTGGAATTCTGAAAGACGCCCGGCATCCCGTCACCAAGCTGAGTTTTATGACAATTCTGTTAAACTGCCATGTGCCTTTCATGCTCGCGCATGGAGGGGCGCAAACTCAAATTGAGCAAACCAAGACCTCTTTGGAAAAGATGGGCCTGCATGTCGAATACTTGCGTTGGTGGGACGATACCCAGGCAGGCGATATCTTTCATCACTTTGGGCGAACTCCAATCTCCCTCCTGCATCTCGCCAAAGCCAAAGGCATGAAGGTGGTCATGTCTCCTTTTATGTCTGGTCTGGGCGCACGGCCGAGCTGGGCCAGATTCCTACAAAAAACTGCCACCTCCATCGTGCGAACGACATTGCCGCGGATTATCAGCGATACATTCGCCTGGGATTCTTACCGGTTGTCAGATGCGTGCGTGGCGATGACGCCTTGGGAGGCTTATCTCATCGTGCACATGTTTGGAGCACAAGCATCGAGGGTTCATGTTGTTCCAAACGGAGTTGAAGACATTTTTCTGAGGAGTCAACCTCATAAGCGCGGCCCCTGGCTCATCTGCACCTCAACTATTATTGAACTCAAGCAGGTGCTTAAACTGGCTCAAATCGCCGTGCAAGCACAAACACCTCTTTGGATCATTGGCAAAGCTTATTCGGAATCGGATGATTATGCGAAACGATTTATCACATTTGCGAAGCAGAATTCAAAAATCATCCGTTATGAGGGGCCCATTTATGACCGGCAGACATTGGCAAATGTTTATCGGCAGGCGCGGGGATTTGTCCTGCTCAGCAAGTGGGAAAGTTTGAGCATTTCCGCCCTGGAAGCGTCGGCTTGCGAATGCCCTTTGCTGCTCAGTGATTTGCCGTGGGCCCGCAGTGTTTTTAAAGAAAGCGCTAATTATTGCCCCATGGACAAATCCATTGCGGCCACCGCTCCCGTCTTAAGGCGCTTTTATGACGCAGCACCGGGATTGAATTGTCCGCCAAAACCGTTGAGTTGGGAACAGGTGGGGGGCAAGCTTAAATCCATTTACGAATCCATTACCGCCGGGGAGGAGAAAGGTTAAAATGTCCCCCAATTTAAACCACGCAAACATCACCAATGATGCGGTCAAAGCCCAAAACCTGGTTTGGTTATGAAATTACTCATTGACCATCATCTTCCATTTTTACTCGCACATGGCGGGTTGCAGATCCAGATTGAGCAGACTCGGCGTGCGCTTATAAGTAGCGGTGTCGAGTGTGAATATTTGCGTTGGTGGGACAAGAGCCAAAGTGGCGACGTGATCCACTTTTTTGGCAAAATGCCAACGCACCTGCTCCACTTCGCTCAAAGCAAGGGTTTGAAGGTCGTCATCTCGGATTTGCTGGCCCAACAAGGCACTCGCTCACCTGGCAGGCTCAAATTGCAAAAGTTCCTAATACGCAGTTTGAAGGCCACGATACCGGGCGTGATCCGCCCTTATAACTGGGATTCCTATCGTCTGGCAGATGCGTGCATTGCCTTGACTTCGTGGGAAGCTTTTTTGTTCCAGGATATATTTGCCGTGCCCGCGGAAAAATTGCATGTGATTCCAAACGGCGTGGAAGAGGTATTTTTGCAGAGCCGTCCGGTCCCCCGCGGACAATGGCTGGTTTGCACATCCACCATCGCGCCGCACAAGCGTGTGCTCGAACTGGCGCAAGCGGCCGTTCAAGCGCAGACTCCGCTTTGGGTGATTGGCCAGGCTTATGCAGATGCTGATGAATACGCGCAAAAGTTTTTCCAGCTCGCCAAAAAAGAAAGTAATTTATTGCGTTACGAAGGACCGGTTGAAGATCGCGCCCAACTGGCCGGGATTTATCGGGAAGCCCGCGGTTTTGCTTTATTAAGTGCTTTTGAGAGCTTGAGCCTGTCCGCACTCGAGGCTGCAGCTTGTGAATGCCCTTTGTTGCTGGGTGACCTGCCTTGGGCAAAAACCGTGTTTCAGCAAACGGCTTCCTATTGCCCCATCACGCCGTCAACCGCACAAACCGCACAGATCCTACGTCGGTTTTATGAGGCTGCTCCCGGCTTGAAACCGCCGACCAAACCTTTGACTTGGATTGAGGTGGCCCAACAGTTAAAAAATATTTACGAACGGCTGCCCAAAACTTCGCGGTAAATCTCCATATGTCGCTCGGCGATCACCTGCGGATGGTAACGCTCCCGCGCCCGCGCCTTCGCGACTTCCGCCAACTTTCTCGCCATCCCCGGATTGTCCAACATTCTGCCAGTCATGTCCCGCATACTTGCCGGATCCAAGGGGTCCAAAAACATTCCATTCTTTCCCTCTTCAATTAAATCCGGCAAACCACCCACCTTGGCCGCCAATACTGGCACTCCAGCCGCCATCGCCTCCAGCACCACCATCGGACAATTATCTTCCAGTGAAGGCAAGACAAGTAATGAGGCCCGCTTCAAGTAACTCTTAAGTTTTTCGCGGTCTGCAAACCCGGCATGTTCACACCAGGGACGGGCTGCCACCAATTCCAAAAATTCCGCGTCATAGGGATGCTCTTTCAACGCCTGCCCGAGAAAGACCAATTTTATCTTATTTGCGGCGACCCAGGAATCCAGCGCCTTAATAAAAGGGACTTGATTTTTCCGATACGAAACAGTGCCCACACATAAAACTGTCCGCGAGTCATCCGGCTCAGCTTGGACATTGAAAAACGACTTATCCACCGCGTTGGGAACCACCCAGGTTTTTCGCGCTAAGTCCTTCACCGCATCCTGCGTGTAATGTGTAATGCAAACCACTCCGCGAGTGCGGGGCAGAGTGATTTTTTCCAGTTGCGCCGCCAGCCACTGGAAGGTCAAAGGCTTGGCCTGGTTCACTTCTGCAATCAAACGCATGTTGCCATGAAGCGTGAGCACATTTGGCAGCTTCGAAAAAACCGCACTGATGGCGCATTCCCGCTCAGTCCCCTGGCCATGCACAATGTCCGGCTTAATCTGTTTCAGCTTTCGCTTTACCGAACGGATGCAACCTTGGTACGACGTCCGCATCCAGCCGACCTTCGGAACATACAGGCTGTGAAACCAGATGTTGTCCGCCAATTTTTCCGGGGACTTCATTGGCTTCTGGGTGCAGGAAATCACGTGCACCTCCAATTCCGGCACGGTCGTGAAACCTTGCAGCAAGGCTTGTGGGGCCGTGCCAAAATAGGGAACTTGAGCTTTATAATCTTTATAATGCTCCCGGTTATCTGTGGCAATTAAGGCAAGTTTCATTCTATGCTCCAGAGCCCACTTTTTTAAAATGGGCATACAAAATATCGTGGGTGGTGGCGAAGGCAAAACGGCTTGATACCCGTTTAACCATTTCTCGATAGACCGTCCAAAAAGTGATCAAGGCATCTCTAAACCCGTTGACCCGAATTTTTGGAGAAAATTTATCAATGCCGAACGAAGTCTTGACCAGTTTAAAACCTGCCCGCTGTGCGCAGAGTTCCAGGCTTTTGGGTGTGAATAGATAGATATGCTCGCCGATGGAAAGCAGATCGCGCCACCAACTGCGCAACAGACGATAGGTCAGACTGCGCGCATTGGGTGTGAGCAAAAATAAAGTGCCGTCATCAGGCAGAGCCATATTGAGTTGTTTTAAGAACCCCACCGGATCGACAACATGTTCGATTACTGCAGATGAAACAACCACGTCGTATTTTTCCCGGACCTTCGTCCCTTCAAACAGCCCGCACTCGAAATCCGCGTATTTGGAGTGCGCCCTGGCTTTCGCGATGCGTCTTTCATCCACATCAATCCCCCGGCCGATGCAGCCAAATTTTTCGCAAATCTTGTCCAATAAAATGCCATTTCCACACCCCACATCCAACACCTTCAAGCCTTTTGTGAATTGGACCTGCGTCTCACCAAAACGCTGCCACATATTATTAATAAACTGCTCCGAAGCCGGAGCGGAGAGGTCTGGTGGCTCATATTCATTATACATGACTTCAGCCGAAGCCTGCGTTTGCAATGCCTTGGGCAATATGCGGTGGGTTTGACAACCGGCGCATTCGAGCACAAGAAAGGGCCGCCGCCCAAACACCTGACCACAGATCACCCTAGATTCGCTCTGGCCACACCAACAAGGGAAGTCATGGTCTTTGATAAACTGTCCGGTCTTGTTCATGAATCGGCCCTCCCGGAACTCTTCACGGCTTTTTTTTCCAGTCGACCAGTGAAATCTGCCAGAAACCGATCGCCATAATCCTGCCAGCTATTGCGTAAGCCACCGCGTTGATAAGCGGCTTCACCCATCCGCATATTTAAATCGGCATCGGTGGCCACCCGGATCATTGCGTTCGCCAGGGCGGTTACATCATGGGGCGGGACAATGAAACCTTCCACCCCGTCCCGCACCACCGTGGTGGTTCCCCCCGGATAAGTTCCGATGACTGGCAGGCCACTGGCCAGGGCCTCGATCTGGGCGCGCGCGATTCCTTCTTCCTGCGATGGAAATATAAATGCCGTGGCGGTTCTCAGATGTTCCCCCACCTCGGCCGGGGACAGGACAGGAATATGAGTAAAAGTTCCCTCCCATTTGGGCCGCTCCATCCGGAAATCGGTTTTGTAATGCCCTACGCAGATCAGTTCAGCCTCGGGCAGAACCTGCTTCACCTTTTGAAATGCCCGAAATAGATACTGATGTCCCTTCCGCAAACAAATGGTTCCAACACAAATGAAACGCGGCTTGGATGGCAACTGCTGTCGTTTTTTGAAGAGGCTCGTGTCGACTCCCATGATATTTATCATGACCTTCTCTTCCGGCAGGCCGTTGAGCACCATGGAATCCTTGCAAAACTGCGATTGGACAATAATCAGGTCGGCCTGCTCCAGTTCCCGGTTCATCCGGCTGAACATCCACTGCGGGATGGGAACTTTTTCTCCCGGACACCATAAATCACATTCCCGTTGCCAGTTTCCATAATAGCTTGTTGGATGGCTATTGGGGCAATCGACGACTTTTAATGCGCCAATTTGGTCGGCAAAATCAAACATCTCAGTGGAATATCCCATCACGGAATGCACCACATTGAACCTGGCTTGCTTCTGAGCCCGCAACTGCTTTCGCAACCAGATCCGCCAGACCGGGAGGAGGGCATAGAAGGCGCGCTCAATCCAGATTTGAGGTGTGTAAAAATAAAACGGAGCCATGGCCAGATGAAAGGGCCAGCAACGCTGGTACCGCGCAGGAGAGATTCCAGTTCGATTTTTTTCCGTACACCAGATGGCCGCAAGAGCGTCTCGAGCTTCGAAAGCTTTCGCAGTATCACGCAAATGCCATGCGCCACAAGTTGCTAAAAACACTTGCATTCCAGACAGCTTGTATTGACCGCACTCCGCCTTTCAAGCCGTTTCTTTGCCAGTGTCGGCGGGAGTTCAAAAGGAGACAGCTTTACAGGGAATAATTCCCAAGGATTTCCGGCCAGTTATTGAGCGGAGGCGATGGGGTCGGGTGACCGCCCAGAACTGGCGCATGGGATGGTGGATGAGGGTGATACTTGAGCGTTTGGTTGGGGAGATGTGCCAGCTGCGGCCAAGAAAATCGATTTGGCTGTCGGGGTTGACGCGGCGTTTCAAAGGGAGCGCCAGATGCAGGTCCAGCAGGGGCGACGGCGGACAGGGACGCGTGGCGGTGCGCTTTTGGGCGAGGGCATTTTCCCAGGCCGCACTGGGGCTGAGGCCGGTGGTGCGGCAGACGGTGGCATTCTGGCGTTGGACCTCTCGGTCGAGCACGATCTGTGCGGCGGCATAACTGCCGACTTTTTCATAGGCCAGGATTGCAAACAGGCGTTTTTGCAGGGTCCCAAAGCGGCGTTCGATTTTGCCTTTGGCCTGCGGGCTGGGAGCGACAAGATGGGTTACCCCCAGAGCAGAGAAGGCGCGTTGGAACTCGGAACAGGGATCACGGTCATCGGCCATGGAATCATGGCCGATTAGGCTAAGAGCCTATCCGAATAACCCGGCTTGCTGGAAAGTGATGCAGGCGCAGGCGAGGCCGAGCATGCCCGGGTAATTGGCTGCCTTCTTCTCCCACCGCACCAGCAGGCGGCGGAAGCGGTTGAGCCA
>JAQGPC010000170.1 GCA_028293285.1 Pedosphaera sp. | reverse complement strand
CGGCTGGTTCGTGACTATGAAGTCAGAACAGATCACAGCGAAGCTTTCATCTATCTGGTCATGATCCGAATCATGCTCCGCCGCTTGGCAAAATCATGAAAAGGGACTTTCCATACGCGCTCTTAGGTCGTACTAGTTCGATTGCTTTTGAGGCACCTGACGCGAGAAAGCCTGCGGCCGATTAAATTGTCAAAGACCATTAACGCCGACGCATGTCGCGTCACCACGTGGGCGTTTCCAATCCACAAGAATCGAATAACATTGGTTACTTAACTGGTCAAACGTTATTTAAGCATGCCGCAAAGAATCAGTCTGCCCGCCGGTAAGCTTCAGCCAGCAACGTCACCGGATGGGCCACCCGTAAAGGCAACTGCTGTTGGCGTGCGCCATTAATGATTTGCAACATGCACCCCGGATTGCCCGTGGCCACGACGGTTGCATTGGTGGTTTTGATATGCTTTAACTTCCGATCCAGCAGGTCACCCGCCATTTCAGGCTGAATCAGGTTATAAATGCCCGCGCTGCCGCAGCACCAGGTGCTCTCGGGCAATTCCACAAGTTTCAAATTTGGAATGGCGCGCAGGATTTGCCTCGGCTGGGCTGTAATTTTTTGCCCATGACATAGATGGCAGGCCTCGTGGTAAGTCACCACTTGTTTGGGCGTGTCTTTGGTGGGTGGAGGAGTAATGCCGGTGAACGCCAGCCATTCATGAATATCCTTCACCTTCTCGTCCCAGAGCTCGGCGCGCTTATGGTAAACCGGATCTCCTTCCAACAACTTGGCGTAATGTTTTAAATGCGAACCGCAACCAGCCGCATTTGTAATAATCGCATCGAATTGTTCTGGGGGGAACTGGTCGATTTGCTTTCGGGCCAATTGTTGTGCCAACTCCCACTCCCCGTTGTGCGCGTGCAGCGAACCACAGCAAAGCTGTTCCGGCGGAGTAATAACTTCACAATTATTACGGATAAGCACATCCACCGTATCACGATTGACATCGCTGAAAATGAGGTCCTGGGCACAGCCAGTAAGCATCGCCACCCGATACTTCTTCTGACCGGTGGGCGGCGTAACGGGGTTGATCAGTTCAGCCGAAAACTTTGGTTGCACGGGAGGAGTCATCGCCTCCAACTCGCGCAGCCGGGCGGGGAGCAACTTTAGGATTCCACTGCGCCGAAGAAGTATTTGCAATCCCAATTGCTGGTAAAGCCGCATGGCAAAACCAACGGCATGCAGCCGGTGCATGTCCATGAACAGCCAGCGTAAGGTGAAATTGCGAATCAGGCTGCGCTTGGGGGAATTGAGCACCCCGCTTTGTTCAGCTTCGGCCCGCGCATGTTCAAAAAGCTCGGCATAGTTTACCCCGGCTGGGCATGCCGTCATGCAAGCTAGGCAACCCAGGCAAAAATACATTTCATCGGCAAAGGATTTGCTCGGTTCCAAGCGATCATCGGCAATGGCGCGCATCAGCGCAATGCGCCCACGCGGACTGTTCCGTTCGAGCTTGGTGGCATCGTAGGTGGGGCAGGTGGGCAGGCAAAGTCCACAGTGCATGCATTGCTGCACCACTGAATAATCCAAATCTTTCAGGTGCGAATGACCCGCAGGGCGCGGGGCGGAAGGTGTTAATGTCGCCATGATGCTTTCAACAAAAATTCAATTGCCGCCAAATGTATGCTCATCAAGCACAGCATTGTTCCTTTTGGCGGCTGTAAATGCAACCCTGTGATATCTAAGCGACAGGGGGTGGCTTCTTAATTCACTTTCTTTAATGAGACATTTGGTATGAGGGATTATCTGCGAAACTTTGTTATGTTTTTGTTTTCCAACCAATTTGCCACCTATTAAAATATTTCACCTAAATAATTATACTATTTATATAAATAAACTATCCGCATTGAAATCGGGCAATGCGGATAGTTTAAGAATGGCTTCATTGCGTGTCGAAAGCAATCGTATTTCCGCAGGAAATCTAATGGCAAAAGTTGCTGTAGCGTTTTTTTCCGTCCAAGTTAGCCAAAAATATTCTACACCGTTGCGGTCGATGAGAAGAAAGTGGGATAGTTATAGAGTCCATCCCATTTACCGCCAAAGCGCCGCTCCCCAACTTAAAGGGGTATTTCCCTCTTCATGCCATAACGCTTCATGCGCGATACCAAAGTAGTTGGTTTCAAACCCAGCAACGCAGCAGCACCATCTTCGCCATAAATTTTCCAGCGCGCCTGCTGCAACGCCTGCAAAGTAACCGCTTTTTCCTGTGATTTAATTTCGTTGAGTGAAGGAAGATCAGCGGCATCGCTTTGCGGAGAAGAAATGGCTGGCACTATTTTGCTGGCATTGGCAGCCAGTTCAAACTGCAGCCGGCCGTTGCGTGCCAGGATGACAGCGCGTTCAATCACATTTTGCAATTCACGGACATTGCCCGGCCAATCGTAATTCTCCAGTTCCCGCACATGCCCCTTCGTCAATCGAGGGGCAGGGACTCCCAGTCGTTTGGCGGATTGCTTTACAAAATGTTCCGCCAATGGCCCGATGTCCTCGGTGCGTTCGCGCAACGGAGGAATTTCCATCGGAAAAACACTTAACCGATAATACAAGTCGAGACGGAAACGTCCCGCCTTGGCCTCCACCAACAAATCGCGATTGGTCGCCGCGATGATTCGCACATTCACCGTGCGCGTGCGATCTTCACCCACTCGCTCAAACTGCCCTTCCTGCAGCACTCGCAGTAATTTGCTCTGCAGATCCAGCGGTATCTCCCCAATCTCGTCGAGGAACAATGTGCCGCTATTGGCCAGCTCGAAACGCCCTACACGATCCTTGATTGCGCCAGTGAAAGCGCCGCGCACATGACCAAAGAATTCACTCTCGAAAAGTTCCTTTGGAATCGACGCGCAGTTCACGCGCACCAATGGTTTATTTTTCCGCTCACTTAAATCGTGGATGGCACGGGCGACCAATTCCTTCCCGGTGCCCGATTCGCCGAGAATAAGCACATTGGCTTGGGTTGGCGCGACCACTTCAATTTGTGCCAAAACTTTTTTCAGTGCCGGGCTGCTAGCGATGATGCTGCCGCAACGTTCACTGCGGATTTCGTCCTGCAAATATTCATTTTCAAGTTCCAGGTTCTTTTGCGTCTGAATGCAACTGATCGCGCCCACGGTGCCGACAATTTCTCCCTGGCGGTTGCGATACGGAGTGGCTTTGACCGACACCCAATGACGCGCCCCATCCTTGCAAAGAATCTGGTGTTGATAGAATTCACACTGGCCCGTCATGCGCTCTTGATTGCGCTTGGTCATCGTCGGCCATTGATCCTTGGGCGTGAGTAATTGATAAGCCACGGCGCCGATAATTTCATTCTTGGAATAACCGGTAATCTCTTCTATTTGCGAATTTGCGTAGATCACCTTGTCTTCAGCATTCGTAATCAACAGTCCCTCCGCCAGACTTTCAATGACCGTGCGATAGAACTCCTCTTTCCGACTGATGATTGTTTCGAGATTTTGTTGGCCTTGGAACAACGTTTCCAATTTTGCGTCCGACTGGGCAGATCCGGCTTTTGCTGTATTATCCGATTCTTGTGATTCGCTAACCATTCTCATCAGATAATCCGGCATTACAAATCACGCAACGAAAAATTGCTAATTAACAACGAAATATAGTTAATAACTTAATATCGTTGTCTAACTTGCCTCCATTGCAAGTAAATGTTTAATACATAAGTATTTTAATTTCAATTACATGTAACTTAAATACGGCGTTTTTCTGAGTTGGCACATGCCTAGCGTTATTAGGTTGCGAAAGCCAAATAAGGCCGACAACAAGAAATAAATGAAATTTAAATCAGCCTGAATCCAAAAACACTTAAATCATGAAAGCTCTATTCAAAACCAATAATCAAATGGCGACTGTCGTTCTACGATTTGTCCTTGCCGGTGTGATGTTTCCACATGGAGCGCAGAAGGTTCTCGGCTGGTTCGGTGGTTACGGCCTCAGCGGCACCATGAACTTCTTCACGCAAACCATGCATATTCCGGCGCCGTTTGCGGTTTTGGCGATTGTAGCCGAATTTCTGGGGCCAATCGCGCTCGTGTTCGGTTTGTTGAGTCGCGTGGCGGCATTTGGCATTGGCACCACGATTACCGTAGCGGCATTGACCGTGGGTCTGCCCAATGGATTTTTCATGAACTGGTTTGGCAACCAGAAAGGAGAAGGAATCGAATATAATATATTGATGGCTGGCATCGCGCTGGCGGTGGTCATCCAAGGCGGAGGTAAATGGGCGATTGATTCACTCATCTATCGAAAACTTGCCGGAAAAAATTCGGTGCAGGAAACGGTATCGACGCAGGCAGCCCTGGCCAGCCGTTGAAATGTGAAACGAAATAAACTTTAACAAAATAAAACTATGAGCACAGAAAAACTGAAACTATTGGCGAAAGACCTGACGAAAGAATTCCCGCGCAGCCCGCGGGCAAAGCTCGGCGACTATGTTTTGGCAGCCCGTTGTATCGATAAATGCCGGGCCGTGCTGAACGGCACCCAGGGCGAATACCATTACGCCTGTCCGCTCGATCAACAATTCCTGCAATTCGCGGAAATCAATCCGGAAGAACTCAAAACTTTTGTCGCCACGGGCGCAACGGACGACGAGATCGGGCAATGGATCACCACGCACGCGAAGAAACGTTCGCGGGCTGCGGTCGTGCAATGGAATAACAAAGAACGCGATACGCGCCTGAGCGATCTCCCGCCGGAGACCCAGGAGTTTATGGAGGATTACATCCAAAAGTATGTTCCTCGCAATCGCCCGGTCTATCACTGGTTCGACGTATTTGATTTGGAAGAACAAAGAATTTGAAGACAAAACATCGCAGCGCGGGCTTTAATCTGTGATTGAGTCTGGCTGCACAAAGAGTGAAAGGACAATATATATGATTACTATCAGAAAATCGGATGAGCGGGGACATGCGGACCACGGCTGGCTCGACAGCTATCACACCTTTTCCTTCGCGAACTATTATGATCCGAAGCATATGGGCTTCCGCAGCCTGCGTGTGATTAACGATGACAAGGTTGCCGGCGGCACCGGGTTCGGCATGCATCCCCATCGCGATATGGAAATTGTCACCTACCTGCTGTCA
>JAQGPC010000160.1 GCA_028293285.1 Pedosphaera sp. | reverse complement strand
GCGCAATGCAGCTTTTGCCTCTGGCCGCAAACCATCGGTGGACATAAATACCGCGTTCGCTCGGCGGACAATGTGGCGGCGGAAATGGCCCATGCGAAGAAGCTGTTCCCCCAAGTGCAGGAATTCTTTTTCGATGACGACACATTCACCGCGAACCTGCCACGCGCGCGTGAGATTGCACAAAAATTGAAACCGCTTGGTTTGACTTGGTCGTGCAACAGCCGCGCCAATGTCAATTACGAGACGATTAAATTGATGAAGGATTGCGGTCTGCGCCTGTTCCTCGTCGGTTATGAATCGGGCAATCAACAAATCCTCGATCGGATCAAGAAAGGCATCAACATCGAGGAAGCCAAGAAATTTACCAAGGCTTGCAAAGAACTCGGCGTGGTTATTCACGGAACGTTTATTCTCGGCCTGCCGGTGGAAACCAAGGAAACCGTCGAACAAACCATTCGCTACGCGATGGAACTCGACGTGTTCAGCATCCAGGTTTCATTGGCCGCGCCGTATCCCGGCACGGAGTTGTATGAAATGGCCCGTCAAAACGGCTGGTTCGCGAAGAAAGACAAGACCGACATCATTACTGACGACGGCATCCAGCAATCGACGTTGGAATATCCCGGCCTGAGCAAGGACGAGATTTTTGAATCAGTGGAAAAATTTTATCGCCGTTATTATCTGCGTCCGAAGCCGATCCTGCGCATCATCAAGACGATGTTGGAAGACAAGGATGTCTGCGTGCGCCGGTTGCGCGAAGGCTACGAATTCTTCAGCACCATGGCCCAACGCCGGACGGATTTGGCTGAGTCCAAGGCTGCCAACGCGGCAGTGGTTTAATTTAAACTCGTTAAGAAACACGCTTTGCTTCAAGCAAAGCGTGTTTTTATTTAGGGGTTGCGTTGCGGTTGTTTTCGTTGCCATTCAGCGGTTAATCGAGAAATAGATTTGATTAATCACGAACCATGAATTCTTGCCAATGATGGCAAATAGTTTAGCTTTGCAGCATGACGTTTCCGCTGACGGCCTATATTGAAGCTGCGCTCGAGCTTGCCCGCTACGATAAGCTTGAAGACGGTTCATTTGCCGGGGAAATTCCCAAGTTGAAGGGGGTCATTGCTTTTGGCCAAACCCTTCGTAACTGTGAAAATGAGTTAAGATCCACGTTGGAAGATTGGATTCTGGTTGGGTTAAGGCTCGGCCATAAATTGCCAGTTCTTTCAGGAATCGATTTGAACAAGGTGAAGCATGGCCGCATGGCGACCACTGAAAAGGCGTGAGTTCATCCGCAAGCTTCGAGCATTCGGCTTTGAAGGTCCCTTTTCAGGGACACGTCACCAATTCATGGTGTTAGGACAGCATCGCCAAACCATTCCTACCAATGCGGAATATTCGGTTCCTCAAGTGAGAATGCTGCTTCGCCAGGTCGAAGCTATCCTCGGGCGAACGATCTCATTGAACGATTGGGATTCTGTATAGCAATTCAATAACACGATTAATCAAGTCCGCAGACTTTTTGCCTCGGGAAAGGCTTCTGGATTGCTGAGGACCACACGCACGAGGATTGCGGCGTATTCACAATAGCCATAGGCTCCGGCGGGATTGACCGTGTTGTCCTTGCCGGCGTGATAACGCTCAGCCCAGCGCCAATCGTGTAACTTTCCCAGTTCGCAAACCTTGATGGCTGATTCGCGCAGGCGCTGATGATCGCCCATGCGTTTGCACGCGAGGGCTTCGAGATACCAGACCCGCCCCATCGCGGCAACGTCATGGGTGAAGGAGTTGTAGGCGAAGGGGAGTGGTTCCGCAAATTCCCATTTCTGGTAAGTGCCGGGCTTGGTGACGAGATGAGTTGGAAAATTCCCGCGCCAGAAAGCGGTTTCCTTTTTGAGAATCGGCCAGAGAATTTTTGTCTGCTGACGAGTGGCAATGCCAAGGCCGATGGCAGCCCAATTCACATCGGACAGGCCATGTGAATCCACCAGGCCATGTTCGGGATGAACGTATTCGGCAAAGTGATCGTGTTGCCAGAAAGTTTTGATGAAATTGGAGGAGAGTTTATCGGCGTGTTGCAGCCATGCAGACCGGGCTTCACGCCGACCGAGCACGCGATTCATGGCGGCGAGTTGGCGGAAGACATAAATGCCATAACATTGCGTGATGCCATCCCATTGGTTACGCGGCGGGGATTCAATATAAAAACCGGCCCCGCTCATCAAACCATTGGGAGCAATGCGAGAGAGTAGATATTTACCGGCAGCTTCGAGGCTGTCTATCTTCTCGGTCAGCCAGGTTTTGGATTTAGTTTCCGCAAAAATTTCCGAACCGATGAGAATATAGGAGGTCGCGCCCAGCACGCTCAATGGATTGGCCTTCATCTGCCAATGGGTAAAGAGGCCGACCCATTTGCGCAAATTCATGTTGGAGTAGTCGGGCTGACCTAGTCGAACCGTGGGTTTGTATGTGTAAACATCTTCAGGAAATCTCAGGCCGCGCAGCCAGGAGTCGGTGCTGCCGGGTGATTGATCACCGGGAAAAATGGCGAAGGGGATGTTGCCATCCTTGCGTTGGGAAGCTTGGACAAAGTCAAAGTAATCGAGCACTTCGCGGCGACGGCCAGTCAGCAGAAAAGCCCCAGCGATTTCCCACGAATCAAGTCCCGGCCAGGTATTCTCCGAACCATAAGTGCCGCCATCCACCGTGACCATGAAATGGCCGGGATAAGCCCGCTCGCGCAAAGCCGGGTAAAGGGATTTTTCGAGCGCGCCTTTTGTGCCGGCAAGAATGAGTTCTTGGTCGGCGGAAAGCGGCTTATTAGCCGAGGTGTGTGTGGTCGTCGCGCATCCGGCACCTGTGAGAGTCCAGAGTGTGGCGGCTGTCGAATTTTTTATAAACTGTCTGCGGTTCATTAGAGTAAGGTTAATTACGACTCAGCGCGTAAAGGCGTTTCATGGTGGCGAGATAAATGACGCCGTTTGCGGGAGTCACCGTGCCGCTAACAGGACTGCCAAATTCAATTGTACTGAGGACTTTCTTTTCCTTGCTTGCAGCGAACACCCAAAATTGTCCGCTTCGAGTACCGAGGTAAACCTTGCCATCCGCCACCATCGGTGAAGCCCAGACTTCGCCTTGAATGTCTTGTGTCCAATACGGCTTGCCGGTCCGCGCATCGACGCAATGAAACTTGCGACCGCAATCAGCAATGAATATCAGTCCATCGTAAATAGCGGGAGTGGAGAGGACATGTCGCTCCAAGGGATAAGACCAAATCAATCGGTTCGTGGCATTATCGCCGGTCTTGGTTGGGTCAATGCACCTCAACCATGCCTCGTTCTTGCCCCACCAAAGATCTCCGCCACCCGCGATATACAAACGGTTCTCGTGAAAAACCGGCATGCCATATAAATCACTCGGTCCTTCACGGCGATTGCTGAGATAGCGGTGAATGTCTTGCTTGGGCGCGGTCGGGTCGAAGTCGAATTGCCAGGCCTTCTTCAAATTCGCCACAGAGCCATCCTTGCCATGGCCAGCAAAAGGCTCGAAGGCGTACAGGATGCCATTACCACCACCAAAGAAGATAAGCGGCTGGCCGTTTACTTTGGCTAGCGAAGGGGACGACCAGGTGCTGTGAAAAATATCGGGAGCGATGTGTTCATTATCACGCGCGACGAGGCGGCCAGTTTTTTTATTAATCACCACGAGGCTCGGCGCGTTAGGCGTGCGAATGACTTTGTGGGTATTATCCACGCCCGTGGCGGTGTTTACATAAAGATAATCTCCGTAGATGAGAATCGAACTGTGCGCGCCATCGTGCGACCAAATACCTGCCTCTTTGGGCAGATCAAACAACCAGATGATGTCCGCATCCAGCGGTCCGGGTTCAGGTGGATGAAGGGCTGGAGCATTCGTCGTGCGTGGTAGCATGTGAGTGGCTTCATCGCGGTAAGGCCCGTCGTTGCCATTCGCCATGCCTTTGGCGTCGAGGCACATCACTTCGCCACGATTGCTCACCAGATAAACGCGATTGCCTTCCACGGTGACCGGCGAAGCCATGCCGGTCTTCGGCCAATCCAGATAAGGATCTTCTTCGCGTTTTGGCACGATCAATTGCCAAAGGAATTTTCCGGTCTTTTCATCGAAACACATCATGACGCCGGAATCGCTGGTATGATTGGGATCGCGGGGTTGCTCGTTATTTGTGCCAATATACACGCGGCCACCCGCAACGATGGGTGTGGAATGAGTCTCGGTGCCGATGGGAACCGACCACTTGACGTTTTTGCCGGTCTTGGGGTCGAAAGAGTCGGGCAAGCCCTTTTCGCTGGAAACCATGTTGCGCGACCACGCCTGTCCCCATTGCGGTTGGTCGGCAGCCATCGCCAGCGAACTGCCAAGGCTCAAAATCAGAAGATAAAAAAGTCTTTTCTTCATGGGCTACAACCTGACAGAGAACACGAACGACCCAAAATCAACAAGGATTGTTTATATCTTCAGTTCTTTATGGCGTGTCAGAGTGCAGTATGATACTAATTGAGACCATTGTTATTACTTTGACTGCCATCATAAGTGGAAAGACTTACCTAATTAGTGCCCGATAAGGTTGAACTAAATGTTTGCCACCAGCGGGCTTTCAGCGGCATAATCAGAAGAGTTTATTTATAATGAGCACGGCGACTTTAGAGCAACCAAATGGCACCGGAGCAAACCCCGCTTCGGCCACCGATTTTTCCAAGCCGGTAGTCAAACCCAAGAAGAGCACCTTGAAGCTGATTGGTGAGGTGCTCAGTCATGGCGGTCCCGGTTACCTGCAATTCGCCATCACTAATCTCTGCAATGCCAAGTGCGATTTCTGCGGTTTCGCCGTGGACAAGTTTGACCCCAAGAAACGCCGCAGCGTGACGCTCAAGGAAGCGAAGGATGTCATTGATATCTCCGTCAAAAACCACATCGGCTACATGCTGTTCGTGGGTGGCGAGCCGCTGATCCATAAAGATTTGCGGGCGATGGTGCGTTATTGCGCCGAATCGGGCATCCACCCGATGATTTGCACCAACGGTTCGCTCTGGACCGAACAGAACATGCGCGACCTGGCCAGCGATGGCTTGAGCAGTGTCATCATGTCGATTGATTCGCATGAAGTGACCAAGCATGAGAAGAACCGTGGTCTGCCGGATGTTTGCCGCAAAATCAAACATGCGAATGAAGTCTTCGCCAAGCTGGGTATTCAAACGACCGCCAGCGTCACGGCCAGCAAGTTGATTGATGATTATGAAAAGCTGCCGGATTTCCTGAAGACGCTTGGCTTTACCAGTTGCACGTTCAGTTATCCGCTGACTTCACTGGCTTCGAGCTATCTCAGTTTCAGCGATTCCAACCTGGTCAATTACAAGACCGATGAGTTGATTAGCGTCTTCGAGAAGATCAAGCAGATGAAGTTGAACAGCGGTTTCCCGGTGGTCAATCCAGCCGAGTCGCTCAGCGAGATGCAACGGCATTTGCGCAAGGAACCGGAGAAGTTCGGCTGCCTCGGCGGTCACAAATATTTTTATCTCGATTGGAATCTGAACCTCTACCGTTGCCATGCGTGGGAAACCCCGATGTGCAACATCTATGAATTCGATTCATCCAAGCTCATCCGCGACGGTTGCACCAAGTGCATGATCGATTGTTATCGCGATCCCAGCGTGATGCAGTTTGTGGCCATCAGCGCCAGCGACGCCTATAACAATCTCAAAAAGGGCAAAGTCATTGCCGCCGCCAAAAACGTCTTCGACCGCCGTAATATCACTTCGTTAAAAGCAGTTTGGGATGATCGCAAGTGGATTGGGGAAGTTTGATCTCATTTCTCTAATCCAATCGTCGATTCCATCGACGATTGGAAATCATTGGGGTTTTTCACGATTTTGAATTGACCGGGCAACCGTCCCATCCCAATTCCTTCCAAATAAACGCGGGTTCCACTTCACCCAGTTTGAGGGTGGATTTGCATGCGGCGCTCTGCCGAGACGCCGCTACGGGAGGTTCAACTTCATCCCATTTGGGATGAGTTCGCAGGGATATGGCCTTGTTGGTAGTGCCCTAATTTGAATTTAAGGAGGAATTTTCTATGAAAACTAATAAAAATTGACTTTTTCCCACCACAATCGGATTTGACTCAATTAGGGGAAAGGGCTTTACTGCCGATGAACACCCAAAAGCGTGCCAAATGAACGCACAGCTTTTAGGGCTCACAAAAAGGTTTATGGCTTCCACAATTGATCTCGACGCCCTCATTGCGAGAGCGGATTTTGACGAAACTGATTCCAATGCGGGGGCCTCTCAGGGTGGCTCCGCGAAGGACCGACTAGAAGCTAGAGACCTTCAGTTAGGTGAGTACTTGTTTTCAGTGCTCCGAAAGCCAGATTTCCAAAGGGAAACGAACGAATGGGATGTTTATAAAATCATTGATTTGATCAGGTGCTTTCTGGCGGGGGACGTAATACCAGCAGTGATTTTATGGAGAGCAAAAACTGGATTAATGTATGTGATAGACGGCTCCCACCGATTGAGCGCGTTGGCAGCGTGGGTTAATGATGATTATGGTGAGGGGGCTATTTCAAAACTCTTTTATGATGGAATTATCCAACAAGAGCAGCAGGACCTTGGACAAGAGGTGAGAGTTGCCATAAATAAGGCTATCGGCTCTTATGCTGACCATAGACTTGCCCTTTCCCACCCCGATAAGGTGAAAGAGCAGGTTGTCAACCAATCGCGAGCCCTTGCTATTCAAACTATACCTATGCAGATAGTTCGTGGCGATTCCGTGAAGGCAGAGGCATCTTTTCGCAAAATAAATGAGCAGGGCGTGGCGTTAGATCCAACGGAGAAAAAAATCCTAGATGGGCGCAAGACGCCAAGGGGAATTGCCGCAAGAGCAATAATAAAAGGTGGAAAAGGATATAATTATTGGTCTAACTTTGAGGCCGATGCTCAAACAAAACTTAAAGATAGCGCACGCGAAATAAGCGATCTCCTTTACCTTCCTAAGTATGCTAATCCTGTCAAAACGCTAGACCTTCCCATCGCTGGAAAAGTCAACGCATCATACAGCCTAACTTTGGTATGGGACTTTATTGGCATAGTGCATCCTCCCGCAGAAAAAGAGGAGCAAGATAATAAGGATGGGCAGCTTACGCTGGATTTCCTGACAAAGTGCCGGAAGGTCGCGCAAAGAATACTCAGTGTGCATCTAAGTTCTTTGGGGCTTCATCCAATTGTATATACCTATTCGCTGAATGGCCGCCACAAGCCGGCTTCCTTTTATGCAATTGTTGACCTGGTTATAAAATTGAATGAAAAGCCCAATGGATTTGTAACGTTTTCAAAGGTCCGCCAAAATTTAGAAACGCTTTTAATAGAAAATGACTATATCATCCCGCAAATCGTGCGGCATAACCGAGGGGCCCATGCAAGTTATCAAAATATAACGAAGTTTTACCTTGCTTGCATCGAAAAGCTTTCGAGTGGAATGGCTATAGAAACCGTAGTTACAGAGATCGGGAAAATGACAGAGTTTGCTTTTCTAAGCAAACCAATCGCAGTAATCGACGCCCCATCCTCTCCTGATTTCTCCGCTGCTACTAAATCGTATGCGTATATCAAGTCCGCCTTGCAGGGTGTGCCAAAATGCCCATTTTGTCATGGCTATCTCCATGTCAACGGGATAACCACAGACCACATAAAGGATGTCTCCGAAGGTGGGCAAGCCAATGCCGCCAACGCGCAACCCAGTCATCCGTACTGCAATTCGACGCTTAAAAGCATTCTTGCTTCCGAATCTTAGGCTATTGGTGCGCGGAAGCCCCTATCAGGGCCTCCCGCATCCAAACAGTCTTATCCCTCAGTAATCTCAACAAGGACACAGCAAGCCGGTATAGCCCCGTCGAAGTGGTTGCCATCGAGAAGACCGTCATTAACGGAATGTCTGACATTAACCGCGTTTCTACTTCACACGTTGAGAAGCAGAATCACACGCTCCGTATGCATTGCCGCCGCTTGAGCCGTTTGACCAATGCATTCAGTAAGAAGTTGGAAAAATTTCAAGCTGCGGTTGCAATGAATTTCGCATACTATAACTTGTGCAAGATTCATAGCTCGATTCGTTGCACTCCCGCGATGGCTGCTGGCATTGAAAAGAGTCAATGGACGGTTGAGGAACTGGTTAAAACCTGTAGCGAATAAAGAATATATCGAGCGGTTACAACTGGTAATATCTCACATGCACAAGGCTGATTCGACATACGTTGAATCGGTTCCTGTGCGTGAAATATTCCAAGGTAAAACAGTCTGGAAAGGCGTTGTGGAGGTCTTTGATCTGCGCGGACACCCCAAGGCCACGCGTTGCTATGCGTGGTCACACAAGGCTGGCAAGGACGATTCAGACGAAAGGTTTGTTGCGGTCTTGGACATTCCGCCCGTTGTCTCACCACAATCGGCGGTTAAGGTTGCAATTGCTGCGGAAGTGAAAGGGAAGAAATGAAATTTGGAATAATTTTAGTTGGAATCCTCACTGCGTTATTAGCTATGAGCGGATGCAAACATTATATAAGAGATTCGACCCCGCTTCCCGGCGCAAAGGAGAAATCCACAAACAATATTTCAAATTAGGACACTACCGCCTTGTTTTACGGGTGGTTGCTGAATTATATTCGTCCTAGAATCGTCCCATAATGTGCAGGCCAGCGCTCGGTGCTGTGCATTTTTCCGGTATATTCAAGCAACGTAAAACAAGTATGCATTTTTGTCGGGTAAGTCGGTCAATTCAAAATTCTTTGCGAGCGCTCGCTGGCACCGTAGTGGGCGGATTGGTGCTTTCTGCTTTTCCCATGGCAGCGGCAGAGGTTGACATCTCGAAGCTTCCTCCGCCGGCGCAAACCAAGATTGATTTCGTTCGCGATGTAGAACCGATTCTCTCGAAGAATTGCTACTCCTGTCATGGTCCCGCGCGGCAAAAAGCGGATTTGCGTTGGGACGTAAAAGAAATTGCGCTTAAAGGAAGCGAGCATGGGCCGGTCATCGTGCCCGGCAAGAGTGCAGAGAGTCGCATGATTCATCTGGTGGCAGGGTTGAATCCGGACGCGGTCATGCCGCAGAAGGGTGAGCGCCTGACTACCGAACAAGTTTCACTACTGCGTGCGTGGATTGATCAGGGTGCGAACTGGCCTGATGGTCTTGAGCCTAAAGCTTACACGGAGAAAAAAACGCATTGGGCTTTCAAGGCTCCAGTGAAGTCAGCCATTCCGGTCGTCAAAAATAAGAAGTGGGTGCGCAATGCAATTGATAACTTTATCCTCGCCCGCCTCGAAAAAGAAAAGCTGCATCCCTCAACAGAAGCTGACCGTGTCACTCTGATTCGCCGGTTGAGCCTCGACCTGATCGGGTTGCCGCCGACCATCAAAGAGATGGATGATTTTCTCGCGGATAAAAGTCCCAATGCCTACGAAAAGTTGGTGGATCGTTTGCTTGATTCTCCGCATTACGGCGAGCGTTGGGGGCGGCATTGGCTTGATGCCGCGCGTTATGCTGATACGAACGGCTACGAGAAAGATTTGCCCCGCTCGATCTGGCCTTATCGCGATTGGGTCATTAATGCATTCAATCAAAACATGCCGTTCGACGAATTCACCATTGAACAGATGGCGGGCGATCTTTTGCCGAATGCCACGACCGAGCAAAAAGTTGCCACCGGGTTTCATCGTAACTCGATGATCAATGAAGAGGGCGGGGTTGATCCCGAGGAATTTCGCGTTGCGGCCATCATTAATCGTGTTGAAACGACCGGCAAGGCATGGCTGGGATTGACCGTTAATTGCGCCCAGTGCCACACGCATAAATACGATCCCATTTCGCACAAGGAGTATTATCAACTTCTTGCGTTCTTGAATAATGACGACGAGCCAATCCTGGAAGTTCCAAGCAAGGAGCAATTGGCCAAGCGTGCGGACATCAAAAAGCGAATTGCCGCCGTGGAAGATGAGATGCTGGTGAAAGATTCTGAACTAGCGAAACGGCAGCAAGCCTGGGAGGAAAAAGAGCGCGCAAATAACGTCGAGTGGACGGTGTTGGACCCGGACGCTTATTACGGCGCGGTGGGAACGAAGTTCGACAAACTGGCTGACAAATCACTTTTAGCAACGGCATCGAGTCCGCCGGTTTCGACTTATACGGTGAGGGCAAAAACCGATTTGAAAAATATTTCCGGTTTTCAATTGGAAGTTCTGACCGATCCGAATTTGCCGCATAATGGTCCGGGACGCACGCCTCACGGAAACTTTGTGCTCACGCAATTTTCGGTGGATGCCATTTCCGCCGACGGCAAAACCACCAACCATGTTACGCTGCAAAATGCCTCCGCCGATTTCTCGCAAAACGAATTTTCGATTGTCGATGCCATTGATGGCAAGGGCGACAAGAAACATGGTTGGGCAGTGGATGGCGGGCCGGGTCGGTTGAATCAGGATCGCAAGGCCGTGTTCGAAACCAAGGAGTATATTAGTTTTGATGGCGGCACGACCTTGATCTTTACGATGAAACAACTTTTTGGATCGCAACATACCATTGGGCGTTTCCGGTTGTCAGCGACCGCCAAACCAGAACGTCCCGTGAAGGTGGATCCACTTTCAAAACAGTTGCGTGAATTGGTGAGTATCCCAACTGGCAAGCGCACGCCAAGCGAGCAGCGGGAGATTTTCAATTTCTATCGCACGATTGATTCCAAATGCGATGAAGGAAACAAGCAAATCAGCAAGATCATGGATGAATGGCCACAAGCCGATACCACCATGGTGTTGGCGGCGCGCCAGGAACCACGTGAAACGCATCTTTTTAAACGCGGCGATTTTCGCAAGCCCGCCGAGTTGGTCACGCCGGATGTTCCCGCGTTTATGCCGCCTTTGCCCAAGGATGCGCCGCGCAATCGTCTGACATTTGGCAAGTGGCTCGTTGATAAAAAGAATCCACTCACGGCACGCGTCACAATGAACCGTTTTTGGCAGGCTTACTTTGGCCGGGGCATTGTGATTACCGCCGAAGATTTGGGCACGCAGGGCGACAAGCCATCACATCCGGAATTGCTGGATTGGCTGGCATGTGAATTCATGGACAAGGGTTGGGACATGAAAGCCATGCATCGATTGATTGTTCAATCAGCCACCTACCGGCAATCTTCCAAGGTTTCGCCGGAACTGTATGCAGTGGATCAATACAATCGTTTGCTGGCCCGCGGGCCGCGTGTGCGCGTGGAAGCGGAAATCATTCATGACATCGCCTTGGAAGCGGCTGGGTTGTTGAATGAAAAGATTGGTGGCCCAAGTGTGTATCCACCAATCCCCGATGGGGTGCTCGGCCTTGCTTACGGTTCACCGATGAAATGGGAAGTCAGCAAAGGCGATGACCAATATCGCCGCGCGCTTTACACTTTTTGGAAGCGTTCCGCTCCGTATCCGGGGCTTACCATTTTCGATGCGCCCAATGCGGACAACGTTTGTGTGCGACGCGTGATGTCCGATACGCCATTGCAAGCGTTGACGACTTTAAATGACACGGTTTTTCATGAAGCGGCGCAAGCCATGGCCAAGCGGGTCTGGAAGGAAGGTGGCAAGAGCGATCGTGAACGGGCCATTTACGCTTTCAGGCTTTGCACTGGTCGTGTGCCGGATGCCACCGAGTTGCAGGATCTGCTGGCGATGTTGAAGGAGAAAACAGAATATTTTGAAAATCGCACCACCGAAGCCATTCAGGTGGCATCGGACGACCCGAAGAACCCGCCCGCCAATCTTAACTTGCATCAGATCGCCGTATGGACGCTCGCTTCGCGCGTGCTGCTGAATCTGGACGAGACGATCACGAAAGAATAAGTGACATGAAAAAGCCCCCTTTGAATTACCGGCAGGAAATGGAAGTGGAAGCAAAGAAGCTGCTCACACGCCGTCATTTCTTTCGCGATTGTGGTGTTGGCTTGGGCAGCATTGCCCTCGCGTCTTTGTTGAATGACAGCAAGCTTCTGGCTTCACCTGCGCGCGCGCCGCAAACCGCTGACCCGCTGGCCCCCAAAGCTCCGCATTTTGCTCCGAAAGCCAAACGCGTCATTTATCTGTTCATGGCTGGCGCACCGAGCCAGCTTGACATGTTCGATTACAAGCCGACGCTTGCTAAATACGATGGTCATCCCGTTCCGGCGGAGTTGGTGAAAGATCAACGCTACGCTTTTATTCCACGTGATGCCGCACTTTTTGCCAGCACTTTGAAATTTTCCAAACATGGTAAATGTGACGCGGAACTTTCCGAAGCACTGCCTCACCTCGCAGAAGTGGTGGATGATATTGCCATCGTCAAATCGATGACGACCGATGCCTTCAATCATGCTCCGGCGCAGATTTTCATGAATACCGGGGCTACACAGTTTGGTCGTCCGAGCATGGGGTCGTGGGTGACTTACGGTTTGGGCAGTGAATCGCAGTCACTCCCTGGATTTGTGGTTTTAAGCTCCGGCGGCGGGACAAGTGGTGGCGCTTCGAATTGGGGCTGCGGCTTCCTGCCAACTGTTTATCAAGGCGTGCCGTTCCGTCGCTCAGGCGATCCCATTCTCAGTCTCTCCAATCCTAATGGCGTCACGAAAGAGATGCAGCGCGATTCACTTGATTTGCTTAAGACGCTTAATTCGCATCATCTGGACGTGGTCGGCGACCCGGAAATTGCCACGCGGATTAATGCCTTTGAAATGGCGTATCGCATGCAAAGCAGCGCGCCGGAGTTGATGGAGATTTCCAAGGAATCAAAGGAAACGCTCGCGATGTATGGCGCGGAGCCGGGCAAGAGTTCCTTTGCCAACAATTGTTTACTGGCACGACGATTGGTGGAACGCGGAGTGCGTTTTGTGCAGCTTTATCATGAAGCGTGGGACCATCACAGCGAGGTTATCAAAGGAGTTCAGGATCAATGTCGTCTTACTGACAAACCGGCGGCCGCGCTGATCAAGGATCTTAAACAACGCGGCTTATTGGAAGATACCTTGGTGGTTTGGGGCGGGGAATTTGGCCGCACACCGATGGTGGAAACGAACGAAGCGGCTGGTCGCAAAATGGGTCGCGATCATCATCCGCAGGCGTTCACGATGTGGATGGCGGGTGGCGGCATCAAAAAGGGAATCACCCTGGGCCAAACCGACGAGTTTGGATTTCACATTGTTCAAGACCACGTTCATGTCCATGACTTGCATGCGACTTTGCTTCACCTGCTCGGCTTTGAGCACACCAAGCTTACTTATCGTTTCCAAGGCCGGGACTTCCGTCTGACCGATGTGGAAGGGGAGCTGGCTAAAAAGTTGATAATGTAGAGTTTATGTCATTATTCGCACGGTCGGTTTATCATTTACCAAGCTCGCCGTGCGCCAAAAGTAAGTGTTACCCGGAGGAGTGGCGAGAATGGTCTCGTCGCGCCAAAATAGGTGTTACCCATGATTGAAACGAAAGAAGCCGGGGCACGGTGGCAGTCCAGCCTCCCTCGCTCCGTTTCCTGGGTGGTTTTGTTATTACGGCAAACCGGCGGCCGGTTCAAGCCGACAAAAGCCGGTGTTGATTGATTTCCTTTTTCTGCCGTTCAATATCCCGCCGCAATTGGAAGGGATTGAGTTGGGCGTGCAGGGCCTTGAGTTCGGTCTTTTTCCCGGCGCCAACTTCCCCCGCTGAGAGCACCCGGCTGTAAGGGGTCTGTGCCGGGCCGTAGATTCTGGTGATGCGTTGATTTTGGTGTCTTTTCTCCACCAGCTTTTGGGTGGGCAGAAAATGGTTGAGCAACCGGCCCAGCGCCCCTTTGCACAGGGCGTTGATCAGCGGCGCAACCGCCGGGTTGTCGTAGCGTTCATAGCCAAAGTGCTGACGCACGTGGGTCCAGTTGCGCTGTTCCACATGGGCATTGTCGTTTTTGTGGTAGGGGCGGGCACGGGTAAAGAGCACCGGCTTTTTGCGCTGGTGCAGGTATTGCACCAGATGGTGGTTGAGGAACTCGCCGCCATTGTCTGAATCCAGTCCGCGCAAAGCAAAGGGCAGGCTCGCTTCCAGATCCTGTATTTGCGCCAAAGTGCAATACTGGCCGCGGTTTTCCAACGCCCGTTGCTCCGTCCAGTCCGTGCGGATGTCCACGGCATCAAGCATCCAAAGGTGGCGGTCATCCAGGGTGCCGCCGCGACAAGCGGCTTTGCTGCGCAGGGGTGAAACCAGCCGGTCCAGCGTCCGGGCACTGGCCGCCAATAAAGCGGTTCGCACATCGGCATCGATCCGGTGGTGGTCGGCTTCATAAGCGGGCAGCCATTCCGGCAGGAGTGCATGCAGCCGATGCCCACAGGGTTGCAAAGCCGCAAACCAGATCGGCTTCAATACCGGCAAAAGCCTCTCTGAACTATACTCCCTGGGCCGGCCCAGAGTGACGGCCGGGCCTGACTGCCGTGGTATCGGTTTGGCTCTCAAGGCGCGGATGGCCGCTTTGCGATGATAACCAAAAAGACCAATGGCTTGATCGAGGAGTTGACGTTTATAATCAGGGCCAGCCTTGGCGTAAAAACGCCGCAGCCGAACCATCACTTCCTGCTTCGTTTTTTTACTCATGTCGCTGTGCATGTCGGGTAACACCGACTTTTGGCGCAACGACAGGTCTACGCAAACCTGTCACCTCACTCCGGGTAACATTCTTTTTGGCGCGAATCG
>JAQGPC010000123.1 GCA_028293285.1 Pedosphaera sp. | reverse complement strand
ACTGCGCTTTGGGGCTTTTATTGAAGGGTGGATTTATGAGGTGTGAATGCTGGCTGAAGAAGTAACAATTTCGATGGGCGCGATTCAGCTTGAAGGGGAGTTGGCGGTTCCGTCTGAGGCAAAGGGCGTTGTACTATTCGCCCACGGCAGTGGCAGCAGTCGGCACAGTCCCCGTAACCAATACGTTGCAAGAGTCCTGCACGATGCTGGAATGGGCACATTGTTGTTCGATTTGCTCACCGCGGCGGAAGAGGAGTTGGAAGCCTACACGGCGCACTTGCGATTCGATATTCCGCTTTTGGCGAGCCGATTGGCCGAAGCGACCCGCTGGCTTTTTCGTCAGAATGTCTTACATCACCTAGGTGTCGGCTATTTTGGTTCGAGCACGGGCGCGGCTGCCGCACTAGTGGCTGCGGCCGAGTTGGGAGACAAAGTCAGTTGCGTAGTGTCGCGCGGTGGACGACCTGATCTTGCCGAGGATGCTTTGGAAGAAGTAACTGCGGCCACATTGTTGATTGTGGGAGGCAATGACACTCCGGTGATTACCTTGAATGAAGAAGCTTACGCGCGATTGCATTGCGAAAAACAACTGCGGTTAATACCCGGAGCGACCCATCTATTCGAAGAAACCGGAGCCTTGGAGCGCGTTGCAAGACTTGCCTCAGAGTGGTTTATGGATCACCTGCATCCGGTCGAACATCATTCTTTATGACTGTAACTGCCCAATTTCAAGACCGGTATCAAGCTGGCAGGTTTCTGGCTTCGAGGCTAAGCCGGTATGCGAACAATCCTTCGGTTTTGGTTTTGGGACTTCCCCGAGGCGGCGTGCCAGTGGCTTACGAGGTAGCGTGTGCCTTGAACGCTCCTCTGGATGTTTTTCTGGTGCGTAAAATGGGTGTGCCGGGTTATGAAGAATTGGCCGTGGGCGCCGTCGCTTCAGGAGGTATCCGGATTTTGAACCAGGAGGTCATCCAACGCTTGGGAATATCCGAGCGGATGATCGAAGCCATGGCCCAGGAGAAATTACAGGAACTGGAGCGACGTGAGCGAATCTTCCGGGGAAATCGTGAGCCAATGGAGATCGAAGGCCGCACGGTCATTTTGGTTGATGACGGTTTGGCGACGGGTGCGAGCATGCGGGTCGCGATCCATGCGATCCAAAAAAGAGGCCCCAAAGCAGTTGTTGTGGCTGTGCCTCTTGGATCAGGAGATACCTGCACTCAACTCAGAAATGAAGCGGACGACGTCATCTGTGGCATGACGCCGGAGCCGTTCTATACCGTGGGAGCCTGGTATTCCGATTTCATTCAGATTCCGGACGAGGAAATAAACCGATTGTTAGATCATGCAGCCCATGAACGCCGTGTGCGACAAGTGCAGGCCCAAAAAGACAGAGCTTCCGTTCAGGAAGACCTCATGGGTTGAGCGATTATACTGACATGGCAATCAAGTAATCGCCTGCTGAGCAACTCCTAACGAACTACGGTGTCCAGCCCATTGAAAGAGCGGGATATCCGGCATAGGTTGGCTTGCAAAGTGCAATGATATGTTGTGCTTTCAAAAATTTGATGACCAAATTTCGCGAATCGATTGCGCAACCTGCAGCTACTCCCAATCGTTTCCCCTCGCAGCTTAGAAGCCCAACCGTATTGGTTGTCGTGGCCGTGGTTGCCGCGCTTTATTTTGCCCGGGAAGTTTTCATACCAGTGGCCTTGGCATTGCTTTTCACTTTCTTGCTGGCTCCCCTGGTTATTAGATTGCGGCACTGGCATATCGGACGCGTCCCATCCGTGTTAATCGTCGTGCTCCTGGCCTTTATGATCGTGGGAACTGTCGGCGGTTTGATGGTCAGTCAAATGGTTGATTTGGCGAACAAGCTGCCGGGCTATCAGGAGAATATTCATAAAAAGGTGCAGTCGCTCGGTAGTGGTGATGGAGGAATGCTGGGAAGATTTAATAAAACTTTTGCCGCGCTGCAAAAGGAACTGACGCCCCAGACGCCCACCGTGCCCACCCAGTCCAGCCAGGGTGAAACGCCCAAACCCATGCCCGTGGAGATTCATGGCGCTTCCTTTACCCCGGCACAAGCCATCCGCACGGTGCTCGGGTCGTTGTTTAGTATACTCGTGATGGGATTCGTCGTGGTGGTCTTTGTCATCTTCATGTTGATCGAGCGTGAGGATTTACGCGATCGGCTTATCCGGTTGATTGGCACGGGCAAATTAAATATGACCACTCAACTATTGGACGATGCCGGGCATCGGGTCAGCCGTTATCTGCTAATGCAATTAATCGTGAATGCCTGTTACGGGATTCCGATTGGCGTGGGCCTTTATTTTATCGGCATCCCTAACCCGTTATTGTGGGGGCTGTTGGCGGCACTGTCGCGGTACATACCTTATGCAGGGGCATGGATCGCCGCCTCGATGCCATTTGCCTTGGCGCTGGCGGTTGATCCCGGTTGGACCAAACCCTTATTAACCTTGGGCCTTTTTGCCGCCATGGAAATAATTGTCGCCAATGTGATTGAGCCGTGGGTATACGGAACTTCCACCGGCATAACTCCACTCGCAATCCTGGCGGCCGCAGTATTCTGGACTTGGTTATGGGGACCGGTAGGCTTGCTCCTATCCACTCCCCTGACAGTTTGTTTGGTATCCATTGGCCGGTATATTCCCAACTTTGGTTTCCTAAACATCATTTTAGGTGATGAGCCGGTGCTGTCACCGGAAGCGCGCTTTTACCAACGGATGCTGGCCACGGACCAGGAAGAAGCCACAGAAATTGCCGAAGAATTTCTGAAGGAGAAATCTCTCGTCGAACTGTATGACGTCATGATTATTCCGGCCCTATCACTCGCCGAGCAGGATCGCCAGCGGGGAGCACTCGAGGAAGCAAAGCATCGCCTCATTTTGCAAAACATACATTTCCTCGTGGATGATCTGGCTGATTACAATGAAGAAGTAAAAAACCGTCTGTCCAGAACCGGGCTGGAAGATTCCAGCGGCGAAGTTGTCAGCTCAACCCACGCGCTGAAGGAACCCCTGCATCCCGTTTTGTGCATTCCCGCGCGGAACGAAGCCGATGAGATTGCGCTCATAATGCTCAGTCAACTGTTGGCGCGAAAAGGGGTTGCAGTCAAAACCATTTCGGCAGCCGCGTTAACCAATGAGAAAGCGGATTCAATTAAAAATGAAAACGTGGATCTGGTCTGTATTTCGGGTGTTTATCCCTGTGGCCTGTTGCATGCGCGCCATCTTTGCAAGCGACTTGCCAGTGAACTGAGTGAAATCAATATTGTAGTTGGCTTATGGAATGAAAAGCAGGACCTGAAAGAAGTTCAAAGCCGCTTTCCGATGGTGCCGCCGGACAACCTCGTAACCAGTTTGAAGCAGGCGATGGAACGAATTCTTCCGATAGTTTCGGCTGGGAACAATAATGGAAATCAATCCGCACCGATTGCCATGCCACAAGAACTCGAACATGCAAAGTAACCAATTGCTAACCTTTCCCGACCCGGTGCAATCCGCCAAAAGCGTCGGCTTGAAATATGTCACCGATGATATGCCGGGCATTCACCGGGAAAAATCAGGCGAGGATTTTCGTTACATTGATGAAGATGGAAAATCCATCACTGACGAGGAGACTTTGGCGCGGATCAAATCACTAGTCATCCCTCCCGCCTGGACGGATGTCTGGATTTGTCCGCTGGAGAATGGCCACTTGCAAGCAACCGGACGTGACGCGCGTCGTCGCAAGCAACATCGTTATCATCCACGCTGGCGTGAAGTGCGCGACGAAACGAAATATGTGCAAATGATCGCGTTCGCCAAGGCGTTGCCAAAAATCCGTAAACGCGTGGAGGAGGACCTCGCTTTGACTGGATTCCCGCGCAACAAGGTGCTGGCAACTCTGGTCAAGCTTTTAGAAGTCAGTTTGATTCGCGTCGGCAATGAGGAATACGCCAAGGAAAATCAGTCCTACGGCCTCACCACCATGAAGGACCGGCATGTGGACGTGTCCGGTTCGAAGCTCCATTTTCATTTCCGCGGAAAGAGTGGAAAGAACCACGATATTGACATTCACGACCGGCGATTGGCGAAAGTGGTCAAAGGTTGCCAGGACATTCCCGGGCAGGAATTGTTTCAATACATCGATGAAGAAGGCGAGCGACGGAAGGTCGAGTCCGACGATGTGAATGCTTATTTGAAGGAAATCACCGGCGAAGAATTTACCGCCAAATGTTTTCGTACGTGGGCCGGAACCGTTTTGGCCGCGCAAGCGTTGCAGGAATTCAAACGCTTCGATACGAAAGCCGAAGCGAAGAAGAATGTCGTCCAAGCCATCGAAGCTGTTTCGCAACGACTCGGCAACACGCCGAGCATTTGCAAGAAGTGCTACGTGCATCCCGCCATTTTGGAATCCTATATGGAGCGGGTGCTGGTCGACACCTTGGAACAACGCGCCGGCAAGGTAATGTCCGAATCACTTCATGAATTGCGACCCGAGGAAGCAGCGGTATTGGCCTTTCTCGAAAAACGGCTTTCCAATGGAAATGGCAAGAATGGCAATCGTCACAACGGCAATTCCAAATCGACCGCTGCTGCGCGATAAGAGAGTTGGCCATTGACGATCTGCGCGGCAGAAGCGAAAGGATGCAATTCCACTTTCATCTTGCTGAGAATATGCCAGACAGAAATCTCCTTCGCTTTCAAATAATCTGCAATCAACGAGCGATGACACTGCCACCAAACTGCCTCGGCGCACATAATCGCGGTGCGCCTTATCTTCGCGAGTTGCAGCAAACGCTCGACGCCTTTTTTGAAAAGCATCGGTTGCCATGTAATCGGCATAACCACGAAATCCACGATTGCGCCAGGCCGTGTTGGGCGAATGAATATGAACCGGCCTGCGACCGCCAAGTTCGGGGAAATGAAAATATTCGATTCCCACTTGGTGAAGCGAATTAGAAAGTTGCTGTTGTCCAAATTGCGGATAGCGACGCGAGCCGGGAAATCGTCGCACGTCCGCGAGCGCCTGGATTTCATTCTGGCAGAGCAGGGCGATGAACTCTTCGCTGCTGCGCGTCGAATGCCCAATGGTCCAGATTTCTGTTGCAGTGGCGGCCATCGCGTTTTACTGACATAATATGCATCACGGCGGCATGGAAGCGAAGAGATGTCGCGTAACCATTTTGCCGCCGATTTAAATGAGCAAGTTCAAACCATTACCCAGATCGTTTTACGAGCCGACAGCGGATGTCGTCGCTCCGAAATTGCTTGGGCATTGGCTCATTCGCAACACGCCGCAAGGTCCGTGTGGCGGTCCCATCGTAGAGACAGAAGCTTATGTGTCTGACGATCCAGCCTGTCATGCCTTTGGTGGCAAGACGGCCCGCAACCAGGAGATGTGGGGAGAACCAGGACGAAGTTATGTGTATCTCATTTATGGTTACCACTGGTGTTTTAATGCCGTTTGCCAACCGATAGGAATTGCCGAAGCGGTGCTCGTGCGCGCCGTCGAGCCAATGTGGGGCGAGGACTTCATGCACAAACAACGTCCCGTAGCCGACCAAAAGCATCTAACGAACGGCCCCGCCAAACTCTGCAAAGCGATGGACATTGATCGCGCTTTGGATGGCGCGGATTTATGCGACAACAAATCGCCGCTGTTCATTGCGGAGAATCCCCAATTGAAATCGTTTCTGGCTGAGCGCGGTCCGCTGGTCACCACGACGCGGATTGGCATTACTCGCGCCGCCGAGCGACCGCTCCGTTTTTACCTTGATGGCAGTTCTTTTGTGTCCCGAAGGGTTCCGCGAGCTAAAGCGGGAAGAGGATAAAGCCGAGCCATAACCCTATTTTTCATGGTTTTGGCATAAACGACTTATTTGCAGCATGTTGTGTCAAATTTGACCACTTACAAACTAGGTTTGTACCCCTACAAACATCGTTTGTCAGCCTGCAAACTCATTTTGTACCCCTACAAACTTCATTTGTATGGGTACAAATACTATTTGTATCTCCGACAAAGGGTGTTTGTAGGGGTACAAAGAGACTTTGTCAGCCTACAAACTGAGTTTGTCAGTCAACAAAGAACGTTTGTCGTACGACAGAAAGGCTTTGTTCGATGACAAACTAGGTTTGCAGTACGGCAAATTGAGTTTGTTTTACGACAAAATTACTGTGCGTTTGGCTGCACATCTTGTTTTTTGGAGTTTCGATGATTTACATTCAGACACCCTTAACGATTTTAGGGGTTGTAGGTAAAGCCGGCCGGTCTCAGCGATGGGACTGGCCTTTTCTATTTTTATCCAAGCTATCTATCTTGATCGTAAGAAGCCTTCCAAGTCTATGATTTGCAAACAGTCAATTTGCACGTCCACTTTTCACGATGTAGTGTGGGGCAATATGAATCGGCGCGTATGCTTAGGGGTTTTGTTTTCCATTCTCATGCTCTGTGGTTGCCGGAGTGCGTATTACTCGACTTGGGAAAAGTTCGGGGTTTATAAGCGGGACTTGCTGAAGAAGCGCGTGGTGGAAGCAAGGGATGATCAAAAAGCGGCGAGCCAGCAGTTCACGAATGCATTGACGCACTTGAAGGAGTTGTACGGATTCCAAGGTGGAAATTTGGAGAAGACTTACAATGTGCTGAACCGCGATTATGAGCGTTCGCTGGACAAGGCGAATGCGGTGCGGACGCGCATCACGCAAATGGAAACGGTGGCGGCTGACTTGTTCTCCGAATGGGAAAAGGAGATTAAAGAAATATCGTCGGCGAACTTGCAGGAGAGCAGTCGCACGAAGTTGCGGGAAACGCGGGCGCGCTACGAGGAGTTGCACGAAGCGTTGAAGCGGGCGGAGCGGAGCATGGATCCGGTGCTGACGCAGTTCCACGATCAGGTGCTATATTTGAAACATAATCTAAATGCGGCAGCGATTGGTTCGTTGAAAGGAGAGACGGCGAATATTCAGGCGGATATTTCGCGATTGCTCTCGGACATGA
>JAQGPC010000073.1 GCA_028293285.1 Pedosphaera sp. | reverse complement strand
AGCGTATTAGTCCAGGCATTCAAGGCCTCCTCAGTGCGTGTCGGCTTGATGCCATAATAAGTCTGGGCCACATCTTGCAGCAGTTCAAAATTATTTGGTTCGAGCTGGACCGCCTTTTGATACAACTCCAGCGCTTTGGTAAACACCTGCTGCTCGTCGATCTTGTAATATTCCATCGCATCTTTGCGAAAAAGGAAAACGGTGGTGCCGAAGTTTTGGTAATAAACCGCCTCAGAAGGATTCAATTCAATGGCTTTGGCGTAATATTCGAAGGCCTTTTTGACTTCGCCATCGTGCCCGAAATGATTGGCCAGATTATTCCAAGTAGCGGGATTTTTGGGATCGAGTTCGCGTGCCTTCTCGAACTGTGCCACGGCGGCCTCTTCCTCTTTGATATCGTTGAGAAAAGCGCCATAGGCGAGCCGAACGCGGGCGTGATCCGGATGGAGCTTGATAAAATCTTCGTAGCCTTTACGGACAGGCTCAAAACGCTTCCGAATACGTTCGTTTAAAACGGAGTTGGGGGCGCCGCCGCCCTTCTCGGCGAAAGCATTGTTCTCTTGGATCCACTTGTCGACTTCCTCTTGGGCGGCATCATCATCCACCATTAATTTTTTATACTCTTTTTCAACCGGATCATTCGGATCAGGCACCGTAACGGTTATGCCGGTGGTTTGGGTGACAAGATTGCTGACTGCGGCCGGTTGGTTGGTGGCCACCAGAGCGCCGAGCAGACCTATCAAAAGATTACTCACAAAGCCAAGGTAGCACGAGATGCTGATGAGTCGAGCTGGAACGAATGAGGCTAAACTTCCTTCACAATGCCCCAGTAAACATCCAACCGTTTGTTCAAATAGAGCTTGATTGCCTTTACCAGGACTTGGGATTCAATCTTTTGGCCTGCTTCAACAATATCCTTCAATGTCATCCGGGGGCGGACAACGAAACCACCCTGGGCAATGATCGGACCTTCATCCAGATGCATGGTCACAAAATGGGCTGTAACTCCAATAATCTTTACACCACGCTCGTAGGCCTGACGGTAAGCTTGCGGCCCGGGAAAGCTTGGCAGCAAGGAAGGATGAATATTGATGATCTTGTTTTTGTAGCGCCAAACGAAATTAGGCGAAAGAATCTTCATGAAACGCGCCAGCACGACAAAATCAATTTGATGCTCCTCCAGAACGCGCAAGGTGTCAGCCTCCGCAGTCGCACGGTCATTCCAGGGAACCAAAACAAAAGGAAGTCGATGTTTGCGGGCGAGCGGTTCCAGATCGCGGCGGTTGGAAACGACTAGGGCCGGTTCTGCTTTAAGCTGGCGCGCACGGCAGGCGGCAAGGATGGCCTCCATGGCATGCGTTTCCTTGGTGACCATGATGGCGAAGCGCTGGCGGCGTCGCGGTTCAGCAAAGCGCATCTTGATCTCCATCCCGAGGGATTCGGCCAATTTTTGCAATCCGTCCCTGATTTGGTCAGGCTGCCACGCCTTTACCTTCCAGGATGCCTGAATGGCCATGCTGAACTGGCCACGGGTAACTTGTTCTTCAAGTCCTTCGATATTTCCGCCTTTATCGAAGAGAAAGCCTGTGACACGGGCGACCACGCCCGTTTTGTCCTTTCCGATGACGGTGATAGTGACAAATTGTTTCATTGTTAGCCCCTTATAGGCAACATTCTGCAAGCGATTAGCAAGTCATTTTCTTCGAAAAGCCGATTGTAATCCTCGCGGCAGACTAATATCTTCAGTCCCTCGCGCAACTTTATTGCGTTTTATTTGTTAAAGAACTGAGACTTTAAAAAAGACGATGGGCTTTTCATCGATAAAAGAATTTTTTGTCCAGGTGGCCTTGGTCACTCCCGACCAGTTCGAGGAGTGGAACAAAGCCTGGCGGGTGGCGGTCGAAAACGGTTCCCAGGAATCGTTGACGACCTTTCTTTGCCGGGAGCGTGGTGTTGCAGAAGATGCTTTTCTGCAACAGCTTGCCGTGGCTTTGAAGTGGCCTTATTTGGACCTGCCCAAGCTGAATGTGCCGCCGGAAGCGAGCCAGAAAATCCCCACCAAGGTGGCGTTTCAATATTCCATCCTGCCTACGCGTTTTGAAAATGGCACGTTGCAGGTGGCCATTAGTAACCCGTTCGATGCCGCCATGATGAATGCGGTGCGGTTTAATGCCGAAGGCCCGGTGGAATTTGCCCTCGCTCCCAAGGTGGAGATCGAAAAAGCACTCAAGAAATATTACGGCGTCGGCGCGGAAACCCTCGATGAAATGGCCAAGGATGAGCCGTTGGAACTGATCGTGGGTGAAGACAAGGAAATTACCGAAGGTGATCAGGAAGCCAGCGTCATTAAATTCGTCAACCAGATCATTTGGGAAGCCTTCAAAGATCGGGCGACGGACATTCATTTCGAGCCTTCCGAGGATGAATTGCGGATTCGGTATCGTATTGACGGTATTTTGCATCAAACACCGATGCCACCGCAGCTCAAGCGGTATCAGGCGGCTTTGATTTCGCGTATCAAAGTCATGTCCGGGATGAACATTGCTGAGAAGCGTCTGCCGCAGGACGGACGCATCAACGTGCGCATCAAGGGCGAGGAAATTGACATCCGTGTTTCCACGGTGCCGACGGTTTATGGCGAGAGTGTTTCGTTGCGCTTGCTCACGCGTGGTAAAATCTTTTTGAGTCTGGAGAAACTGGGCTTTGCCCCGGTGGAAGAGAACGCGATCCGCGAGATTATTCTCAAACCACACGGAATTTTCCTGGTCACAGGACCCACTGGTTCAGGTAAATCAACTTCACTGTACGCATTTTTAAGCACGATCAACTCGGTGCATAAACGCATTATCACCATTGAAGAACCGGTGGAATATGAGCTAAAGGGCATTAATCAGATCGCGGTGCGCTCGGATATTGGACTGACCTTCGCGATGGGCCTGCGGCATATTTTGCGTCAAGACCCGAATGTAATCATGGTCGGGGAAATTCGCGATTTGGAAACGGCGGAAATCGCGATTCGCGCTGCGCTGACCGGACATTTGGTGTTCAGCACGCTACATACGAATGATGCACCCAGCGCCTTCACGCGTTTGATTGACATGGGTATTGAGCCCTTCCTGGTGGCCTCTTCAGTGGAAGCAGTCATGGCGCAACGCTTGGTGCGTAATATTTGTCCTGGTTGCAAAGTAGAGCAAAAGGTCGAGCCCGATTTCCTGCGCAAAATTGGATTTCCCGCCAATGATATTGGAACTGCGAAATTCTGGCGCGGCGCCGGTTGCGAAACCTGCCGCCAGTTGGGCTATCAGGGACGACAGGGAATTTATGAATTGTTGCTGCTCAATGAGCAAATCCGGCCATTGGTGATGAATCGCTCGCCAGCAACAACCATTGCCCAAAGAGCGATGGATCAGGGGATGCGCACGTTGCGCACTGACGGGTGGAACAAAGTCAAGGCGGGACGGACCACTATTGAGGAAGTATTGCGCGTAACGCAGATCGAAGAGCATATGGATGCTCTTGCCGATGATACGAAAGCTGAAATGTGGGTGAAAAGTTGAAAAAGACGCGCTGGCAATCCTGCAACGTCCTGCAAGTCGGCGCTGACTCCCGCCAGGTATGGGGGTTTGCCGCAGGCAAAAATGGTTTTAATCTCACCGAGGAAGCGTCTGTTTCCATCGCCGAGCCATTGCCGCAAAAACTCGTGGCCAAGGATTGGAAAGTTCTTTTCCAGCCCAAGCTGAACATCGCGCTGCTGCCGATAGACAAAGTGTTTCTACGGGTGATTCAACTGCCAGTAGGCAGCTTTGATGAAACCGCTTCCATGGTGGAATTGCAGTTGGAAAAGCTTTCGCCGCTCGCCGTGACGCAGATTGTTTGGAGCATCCATGTGATACCAAATGCGGTGGACAACTTGCAAACGGTTATCGTTGTCATCGTAGCGCGCGATCTCGTGGAGGAGCTTTTAGGCCAATTGGAAGGACAGGGATTTTTGGCTGACCGGATTGAAGTTCCGATGATTGACCAGTTGCAGGCCACGGCGATTACTGCCGATGGGGCCTGGATTTACCCAAATCGCGGCACCGGAAAATTTACTGCCCTGGTGGCCTGGTGGTATGGCGGGGTTTTGCGTAACCTGGGTTTATTACATGTCCCAGCCACTGAAAACCGAAGCGATTTGTTGAAGGAACAACTTTCGCAAATGGCTTGGGCGGGTGAATTGGAAGGCTGGCTGATCAGTGAGCCACGCTGGCATTTAGTGGCGGACGAACTGGCTGTTGCCATCTGGCAACCCATGTTCCAGGCAGGATTGGGACATGCAATCCAAGTCGTGCCTCCGTTATCGCCGGAACACCTGGCCGCCTTGACCGCCAATCGTTCAGCACAAGCTGAACCGAAGACGAACATTTTACCGGTTGAATATTCCAGTCGTTATCAACAGCAGTACTATGATCGGCTTTGGATGCGCGGTTTGTTCGCGATCCTGGCGCTGTATGTGATTGGAGCAGTTATTTATCTTGCAGGCGCGGGAGTTCAATCGTATCGGGCCGGTCGCGTGGAGGGTGAAGTAAAGGGAATCAGTAAGAACTATACCAACGTTCTGCAGATGAAGGCCAAATTGCAGATATTACAGGATCGGCAGGCGTTGAAATTTGCCGCGCTGGATTGCTGGAAAACCGTGGCTGAACTGTTGCCCGAAAATCTTACCTTGCAACAGATGGATTTTAAAAATGGAAAAATACTCCGTTTGAACGGGGCCGCACCCGAAGGCAATCTGGTCACGGATTTCAATGAATCATTACGCAAGGTCAAACTCAAAAACTCCAGCCAGTTAATGTTCGACAAGGTGGAGCTTCCAATTGTGAAGCTCAACCCCGGTGGCGGCAGCGTATCGTGGAACTTTACCGCGGAGTTGGCGCGTGCGGAGGAGACGCAATGATGCGGTATTTCGATCAACTGATGAAGTTGCGTCCCCAGGAGCGGCGGTGGCTCGTGGTCGGCTCGCTCGTGATATTTATTGTGCTGAATTTCTGGTTTGTTTACCCCCATTTCCATGACTGGTCCAAGGCGACGCTAAGCATGGAAAAGTCAGAAGCTACTTTGAAAAAGTTTCGGGCGGAACTGGCCCATCAGCGCGAGTACGAAGCCAAGATAAGGGACTTGGAGGCGGGTGGAGGAACGGCGGTAATGCTGGAAGATCAGGCAATTGATTTTGAGCGAACCTACCGCAGCAAAGCCAACGAATACGGAGTGCTGATTACCGGCAACTCTCCGTTAGTGACCCATACCAATGATCAATTTTTTCTGGAGCGGGTGATGACGATCACGGCGCTCACCACTGAGAAGCAGTTGGTTGATTTTCTTTATAGTCTTGGTGCTGGAAGTTCCATGATGCGCGTTCGTGAATTAAGCCTGCGGCCTGATCCCAGTCATCAGCAGCTCAGCGGAAATATAACTATAGTTGCAAGCTACCAGAAAAAACCGCCTGCAAAGCCAGCGGTGCCGGTGAAAGCAGTGGCTGCTGCTGAACCAGTGAAGAAGACCGTTCCCAAGCCTGTGCCAGCTCCGGCCACCAATAAACCGGCGCCGGCGGGTGCCAAAATAATTTCGAACAACAATAAGACCGGTACCACCAAACGTTAAACGACCGTGAAAACCACTCTACTAGTTTTGTTATTAACCTGCCTTGGCGTGTGGGCGCAAACCCCTGACGGTGCTGATGCCGAGAGCAAGGATGCCATCTTAAGGCGCGCAGTGCGCAAGACCGTTGCTGCAACTGAAACCAATGCTGTCACTCCCGCCGCTGTCCCGGTTGCGGATACGACACCGGCGACACAAGCCCCGCCTCCGGGTGCCGGTGCGGTAATCGCCCAAGGCAAACCAACGCTGCCGTCCATACCTGCCGTGACTCCGCGGAAAGTTCCCCAACGCCCAATCCCGGCTTTAAGAACCAATACGGTTGGAACTGCGTCGAATACCATCAATCCCACAACCAATGCAGGCACGGTTGTAAATAATAACACAATTTTGGCAGCGCCTAATACCACGGTAACGCCAATTCCCGCGGTCCCATCCGGAACGCCTGCCACTGCGACGACCACAACTATCCCGCCTGCAGTTCAACCAGTCCCTGCTGCTGTCGTGCCCGGCGTTTCTGGAGCGGCGCCGGAGCCGATTATTCCCGAGGGACAAATTAATTTCCCCGGTGTGGACATCAACCAGTTTCTGACATTCTACGGCGAACTAGTGGGGCGGACGATATTGCGGCCCACAGCTTTGCCGGCGCAAATGATAACCTTCAAAAGCCAGACGGCCTTGACCAAGTCCGAGGCGATTCAGGCGCTAAATAAGGTGCTGGAAATGAACGGTATCACCGTGATGAATGTAGGGGAAAAATTTGTAAAGGTTTTGCCCCAGCAGAATGCCTTGCAAGACCCTCAGCCATTCAGCGACGTGCCTGAGAACGAATTGCCCGAGCTGGGCGCATATGTAGCGCGCATAGTGCAGCTAAAGTTTTCCAAGCCGAGTGAATTGATGCCGGCGTTACAGCCTTTCGCTAAAATGCCCGGTGGCATTTTACCAATTGATAGCAGCCAGACTCTGATTATCCGCGATTATACCGAAAACGTAAAACGAATGCTGGACATCATCGAGAAAGTAGATGTGGCCGTGCCGATGGATTATGACACGGCGGTCATTCCGATTAAATATGCCTTGGCTTCTGAAATAGCCAGTGCGTTGGGTAATTTGGGCGGCGGGGGCACGGGAACGACAATTGGTCAATCCGGAAACCGGACCGGCACATTGGCGGGCTCGGGAGCTACACCAGGTGGCTACGGCACAGGCACCCAGTCCGGATTTGGCACGCCAGGAATCGGACAGACAGGTGGTATTGGCCAACCCGGCGCGGGTGGCTTGGGCACGCAGGGCGGTAATCGAACCACGAGCTTTACGGACCGTCTGCGGAATATCATGAGCCGGGCCTCCGGTCCGGCGGGTGATTTCCAGATTCTGGGTAATAATAAGATCATCGCGGATGAGCGAACCAACTCTCTGCTGGTTTTTGCCAGCAAGAAGGACATGGAAGTCATCAAGGACATTATCGGCAAATTAGACGTGGTACTGGCGCAGGTGCTGATTGAAGCCATTATCATGGAAGTGACCTTGGATGATACCCGTTCGCTCGGTGTCAGCTACCTGCAGAACAGCCCGAAAGGGAATAATTACTTTAGTGGAATTGGTGCCATCAAGAATGGTAATTCGCCTTTTGCAAATTTCTCCAATTTTGCAAACGCTGCCGGAACGAACGCCGCCAACGGCTTGCCCGGCGGTTTTAGTTACCTGGCGAATTTTGGCAATGACTTCAGTGCCACTGTGACTGCTGCCGCCAATGACAACCGTATCAATGTTATTTCCCGTCCGCGGATCCAAACTTCGCATGCAGTGACGGCTAACTTCCAGGTGGGTGATACGGTTCCTTACGTTACTGGAACCTACTTTGGTGGCGTCAACGGTCAGGCCAGTTCGCAATACCAACAGACGTTCGTCGGTATCAACCTGCAGGTGACTCCGTTGATTAATCCGGATGGCCTGGTGGTCATGGACATTGTGCAGGACATCCAACAGCTTGGCACTCCGACCGTCATTGATAATAATCCGGTGCCGACCACCACGAAGCGAACCGCTTCGGCCAAGGTGTCGGTGAGAGATCGTGACACCATCATTCTGGGCGGCTTCATCAGCACGACCAAGAGCAAGTCAAAGTCCGGCGTGCCATTCTTGAAGGATATTCCTGGATTGGGAGTTCTGTTCCGGAGCAGCCAGGATTCGAACAAGCGCACGGAATTGATTGTCCTGCTTCGTCCAACGGTGCTGCCCACGCCGGGAGATGCAGCCATTGTCGCCACACGTGAACGCGATAAGTTGCCCGGTGTGAAGACAGCGGATGCGGAAAACCAGGCGGACGAAGCCAGAAGGCAAAAGCAGGCGGATCGATTGCAGGAAGCGCGCGATCGGGATGCAGCCAAGGAAGCTGCCCGGCAGGCCCAAAAAGAACTCAAGCAGGCGCCAAAAGCAGTCAAGCAAGAGCAGTATATCTATTCAAACGATCCCTTGAATCCTTGATAAATCAATTCAGAAGCGACCGACCCTATGTTAAAACCGGCACAAGTCTGTAGGATTGCGGGAAACCATGCCACTTACCGGTGCGAATGGTACCGGTTGTTGAGTGGGGCTGCTTTCAGCCTGCTGCTTGCAACATTGTTGTTATGGCATTTGCCGGCCGGGGCTGAAGGAGTGGTGACCACAGCCTCCGCTACTGAACTGCGGGATGCGTTGCTTGACGGCGGCTTGGTGACCCTTGCTTTCGATGGCACGATTACGATTACCAATACTATCAACATCACCGATGCCAATCCCACGATCATTGATGCCACTGGTCATGCCGTAACCATCACCGGAAATGGTAAAATCCGGCTTTTCAAAATTGCTTCCGGGATTTCCTGCACCATGTCAAACGTGGCGCTGACCAATGGCAAGGTTACCGGGACAAACGGGGTGGCCGGGCTCAACGGTTTGAATGGCGTAAACTTCGGTGGAAACGGGGGCAATGGCGGTACTGGTGAGAGCACCGTGGGCGGAGCAATTTGGAATTTGGGAGATCTGTTCCTGGTCAACTGCATTATCTCATCAAACAGTGTGACCGGCGGAAATGGGGGCAATGGCGGTACTGGCGGCAACGGCGGTTCAACCGGAGGCAATGGCGGCAACGGCGGCAATGCCGGGACTGCGCTGGGCGGCGCCATCTACAATTCAGGAACAGTGCTGCTGACCAACTGCACTCTGGCTGGCAACAGCACCTTGGGTGGCAATGGTGGTTTGGGAGGCACAAATGGCGCAGGACCTTCCTTAAGTTACGTGGGAGGCGGCGGTGTGGGAGCAGTGGCATCGGGAGCCGGCTTGTATAACGTTGCCAATGGCACAATCACCATAGTCAATTGCACCTTTTCACAAAACAACGCGCATAGTGGTAATAGCCAGGCCGCGGGGACCTCCACCAGTAATCCGGCGAATGGGTTGCCTGGCCCGTTAGGTGCGGATAGTCGTGGGGGCGGAATATGCAATTTGGGAAGCGGCAGCATCACCAATTCCACTTTCGCCGGGAACTTTGCCATTGGGGGCAATGCCGGCAATGGTGGGTTCGGTAATGCCACCGGCGGTAACGGGGGTAACGGCGGCAATGCTTATGGCGGGGGCGTGTTCACCGCGGGAGGCTTGCAAATTGAGAGTTGTACATTTGCTGATGGTGCCGCAAACGGGGGCACCAATGGAGTCAGCGGAGCAGGTCCCTTTCCCGGTAGTAACGGCAGCAAGGGACTGAGCCGGGGTGATAATATTTCCAATAACGGCGGAACGTTGCGATTGAAGAACTCAATTCTGGCGCGGGGCGCAAATCTCGTGAGCGCCTATGGCACCATTCAGGATCAGGGATATAACATCAGCACGGATGGCAGCCCTGTCTTTGCGGCAGGCAGCAGCAGCAGAAATAACCTGACGGTCAAACTGGATAGTTTAAAAGATAATGGCGGCCCCACTTTGACAATGGCATTGCTTACGAACAGCCCGGCCATCAATGCAGCAGATCCCGGTAATTTCCCGCCTGTTGATCAACGCGGCATCCTGCGTAGTGATGCTCGTGCTGATATTGGTGCTTATGAGGCCGCCTATTTTAACATCAGTGGACAGGTCAAAACAGGAACCAATGCACTCGCAACTAATGGGGTCGGAAATGTCACCATCAAAGCAGGCGGGATATCCACGCTAACGGATGCACATGGGTTTTACAGCTTTCAGGCCTTAACGCCCGGTTCTTACATAGTAAAGATACAACCGCCCGAGTTTTTCACTCCGACCAACCAAACAGTAATCCTGGGGCCAACTAATGCCGTTAATATAAATTTCACCAACATCAATTCGGGAACCGGGACTATGTCACGGAGTTCCAGTTCCACCCCGATAGTGCAATACTCCGTCCACGGAATTCCAAAACAGACTTACCGGATTGTGGCTTCAACCAACGTGGCTTTGCCTCTGACCAACTGGACAACCATTTATACTACCAACTCGGGAACTACGGGTAACTTCCTGTTCAGTCAGCAGACCAACTCCGCCAGGCTTTTCTTCAGGGCGGTTACTCCGTAGGTTTGTTATTGAAATCATTAGAAGCCGTCTTTGGACCAGCCAAACACAAAGCCCTTTAAGAGCATGCCTGCAAACCCGCCAAATATCTTATCGGCCGGGAATAGGAGGAGGAGCCAAGGTGGGCGGGGAGACTTGCCGGGGAAGAGATTTTGGTTGAGGCGGAGTTGGTACAGACGGGGCTGAACCTCCACCGGTGCCGCCCTGGGTGAGCGGAGTGGGGGGCAGGGGAGGAACTAAACCAGCTGAAGTCAGGTCTTTAGTCCGTTCACGTTCGGCTTCCATCAGGACCATGTTCGCTTCCCGTGAAAGGCCGGCATCTTGAGTTTGAGTTGTAGTATCTGTACGCACGGTACGGAGTGGAATCTGCGTCAATCCATTCGCAGTCGCAGTCCCGTTGTTGACTCCGGCTGCTTGCCCGTAACCTGTGGGCGCAGGAATCGTCCCGGTTGTTTGAGGCGTTACATAATTTGGACGTGCGCCTCCAGCATTAGGAGCACCCAAGCCGAGGCTCGTCGGCATGGCAGCGGCGGTAGGCAATTTGGGGGTCTCAAAAGTCAGCAGGGAGATATTCCCATCATTCTTGATCCTGACCGTGTTCGCCTTTTCATTGATTTCAACCACCTCAACTGCTCCTTCGCGTTGTCCTTCCGTCAAAATATAGGAGAGTTCCTTATTCGGCCCTTTGCCGGGAGTCGCCGCCTCTTGCACCATGAAAAGCGCCTGTTTTTTTCCAAGAATAGTGGCGATACCGGTCAGCTTGACATTGGGCGGCGGGGTATTGCTTGCAGTGGCAGAAGCGGGTGGCGGTGGCGGCCTGAGGTCAAATACATTCCGCTCCACAATCACCTTGAAGGGATTGCCATCGGTATTGTTATCCGCAGCCTCTTCATTGACGACGGCTCGCACTCCGGCAGCTAGGGCGAAACTGCCAAGCAAACAAATGACCGTCTTCGTACCGGACTTCATGGTTCTATAATATACGGGTCTGTCGTATAAACACCACAAAGAAGTTTTAGTTGCGATGCCTAAAGTTTCAGCCTTGGCCCCATTAAGAACCCCGAATCCGCTCTAGATTAATGATTTCGCACTATAACGCCGGTAATGGTGGCGTAGCCGTTCTGGGAAACGGTCGTCTCGTGCGCGAAAGTTGCTCCAATTGGGTGGGTGAGGCGGAGCCTGGCGGTGGGGTCCCTACCGCAGGCACATTGGTGGGCGCATTTGGCAGCTTCGCCGTTTCAAAGGTCAATAGCGAAACTTTGTCATCGCTTTTCACCCGCACCGTCGAGGCTTTCTCATTAATTTCCATGACTTCAATCGCCCCCTGACGCTGTCCTTCCGCCATGATGTACGATTCCTCCTTGCCCGTCGGTTTGCCGGCAAGAGCCGGTTCCTGCACCATCAACAACGCCTGTTTATAGCCAAGGATTGTCGTGATGCCGGTAAGCCGGATGTTCACTGAAGGCGGTTCGGCCGACTGCTGAGTAGCTACCGGCGGCCCGTGCAAATCAAAAATATTGCGTCGCGGTATGACCTCATACGGACTTGAATCCGCTTCGTTCATCGTCGCCCGGGCTTGCGCAATCAAGCCCAAACCAATCATCGCATAAACCAAACTTTTTCCACTGCGTTTCATCCTAAATAAACACCGCCACGCAGCCTTGGTTCCGCCCAATCCGCCCAAAAAAAAGCGTCGGAAGCAATTTGCTCCCGACGCTTTCTGAAATAAACTCGCGCTTAATTAATAAGCGGCTTGCACGCCCTTGACCGAGCGTTTCTGCATCCATGGCATCATGCTGCGCAAACGCGCGCCGGTCTTCTCGATCGAATGCTGCTCGCCCTTCTTGAGCAAGGCATTGTATTTCTTGTAGCCGCCCTTGTATTCGGAGACCCAGCCCTTGGCGAACTTGCCGTCCTGAATGTCCTTCAACGCCGCCTTCATCCGTTTCTTCACGCTCGCGTCAATGATCTTCGGGCCGACACTCACATCGCCCCACTTCGCCGTTTCCGAAATCGAGAAGCGCATCCCGCTGATGCCCGCCTCGTTCATCAAATCAACGATCAACTTCAATTCATGCAAGCATTCGAAGTACGCCATCTCCGGCTGATAACCCGCTTCCACGAGCACTTCATAACCGGCCTGCACCAACGCACTCGCGCCGCCGCACAACACCGTCTGCTCGCCGAACAAATCCGTTTCCGTTTCTTCCTTGAACGTCGTTTCAATCACGCCCGCGCGGGTTCCGCCCACGCCCTTGGCCCAGGCCAGCGCGACTTTCTTCGCCTGCTTGCTCGGGTTCTGATAAACCGCGATCAATGCCGGCACGCCTTTGCCTTCCGTGAACTGGCGACGCACAATGTGTCCCGGCCCTTTCGGCGCGACGAGAATCACATCCACATTCTTCGGCGGAACCACCGTCTTGAAATGAATCGCAAACCCGTGCGAGAACAACAACGTCTTGCCCTTCGTCAAATTCGGCGCGATGTCCTTCTCATAAGCCGCCGCCTGCTTCGTATCCGGCAACGCCACGAAAATCACGTCCGCGCGCTTGACCGCTTCCGCGGTGGGGACAACTTCGAAGCCGCGATCGCGGGCGACCGCAATCGACTTGCTCCCCTCGTAGAGGCCGATGATGACGTTGAGACCGCTTTCCTTCAGGTTCAACGCGTGGGCATGGCCTTGTGAGCCGAAGCCGAGCACGGCGAGGGTTTTATTCTTGAGCACGCTCAAATCAGCGTCCTTATCCGTATATACTTTTGCAGGCATTTTTTGTTGGGGTTGAGTTAAATTATAAATTACTTGCGGGGCAAAGCCACCTTGCCGGTGCGGGTCAAATCCAGCACGCCAAACGACTTCATCAAATTCAAAAACTTCTCGATCTTGCTCTCGTTGCCCGTGATCTCAATCGTGAGACTCTTCGGCTGCACATCCACAATCTTCGCGCGAAAAATATCCGTGATCTGCATCACCTCGGCGCGCGATTTCGAATCCACCGACACCTTCACCATTACCAATTCGCGGTCGATGTATTCATTCGCGCCATAATCCGAGACCTCCAGCACTTCCACGAGTTTTTCGAGTTGCTTCACGATCTGTTCCAGCGTGGCGTCATCGCCCCGCGTGACAATCGTCATCCGCGACGTCTTGGGATCATCCGTCGGCCCGACATTCAACGTGTCGATATTATAGCCGCGGCCGCTAAAGAGGCCGGCCACCCGAGTCAGCACGCCGAACTTGTTTTCCACCAGAACCGATATCGTATGTCGCATAAAACCCAATATAATGGGGCGGCGAAACTAACAACCGCACCGCTAAGGGTCAACACGGTTTTTCAAGCCAGATATGGAGTCCAAGCTTCAGCTTGTCCTAATGCCAGTGAGCCATTTTGGCCCTTTTTCCTCTTACTCTTAATCGTAATCTTAATCTCTCCGGCTTAATTCATGCATTTTGGCCTTCCGTCGTTGCTTTTTACCTTTGCGCCCTTTCGCGGCCAATGTTCTTCGCGCCTTAGCGTCTTCGTTGTTTAACAATTCCTACCTCCAATTTTTAAGGCAGATTAACCCCCATTAACGCGGAATAATCCGGATTTCCGACTTCTGCCCTCCGGCTCGAACTCGCACCAACTCGTACCAGCTCAGAACTGCCCAAGAAAAGGAGCGCGGCATTTATGCCGCTTCGAGGTAATCCCCGCACCCGACCGTGTTGATCGGGACGGCATCAAGACAACTCGCACCAGCTCGTACAAGCTCGTACCAAGTCGTACTAGGTCAAACCTGCTTGGAAAAGGAGCGCGGTCCCGCATGCGGAACCGCTTCCAGTCAATCCTCGCACCCGGCGCTTTGAATAGAATGGCATCACTGGCAACTCGAACTAACTCACATCTGCTCGTACAGGCTCGAACCCACTCAACCCACCAACCACGGACAGCGGGCCATCGACCAAGAAACATCCATTTTTTTAACCGTAAATAACCGCAATTAACCGTAATTATCGCGGACCCACCGTAATTCTCTGGTTCTCGTTCAGAGTTTCGACTTCAGTTTTTGCTGGCTCTCGACCCTGGTCCATCGTCTCTCGACCCAGTCCGAGTTCCGCCTTCAGGCGGTTCCCCTTTCAGCCATCCGACTTCCGGCCTCTGTCCTCTGACTTTGCTGGCCCTCGTCCATCGTCTCTGGACCCTTCCCAAGCTTGGCACCCATCACCCGTCACTTTCCACTGCATTGTCAAAGAACCACAGCCCGACCATAAGACCGGACCACGCAGGCACACCACACCAGCGCCACGAGAGTAACATTAGTTATTAACGAAGTCAACCCCTTTCTAATTCGACACTCGAAATTTCCCCAACCCTGCTCAACCTTCATGGCTACATGTTCAAGTCGGAATGGCAGGACTACAAGCAACAGCACATGGCCTCATGCCTCGCTGCCGCCACCTCATCTCTGGTAAAAATAAAACTTCGCTCCAGTCGCCTCGACTGCCGGACGGATCTTCTCGGCATCCTGGGCATCACCGGCAAATAATAAGCGCAACCGCGGCAGCTTTTGCACCGCCGGATAGCGCAGGGCACGCAGAAGTGTCGCAGCCGCCTTGGGCGAGGAATAACTCCAGATCACCAAATCAACGTCACGACTCGTCCCCGCCTTCAAATCGCTCGCCAATGCCAGTTCATCGTTTGTTGTCAGGCCGGATACTACGTTGCTTATCGGACCAGTGTACCGTACCTCATGAACCACGAGATTGGCGTCAGTGCCGAACGTCTTTACCCCGGCAGCATGAAGGTCGGCATCACGCGAAGTGGTGGCGCAGCCCGCAAGCAGAAGCACAAAAAGCCATGATGCAAAAAGTTTCATAATAAAAAAATTCGTCTTACGGGCCTATTATAATAAAATTACATCCGTAGTCAAATAAACTCACACAACTTATTCGAAGCTGAATGCCCTTGTAGCGGCGGCGTGCCACCGCCGGAAACCACAATCGAAATTCAACCCTAAAAACTCACAATTGCTCAGCATTTCCCATTCGACACTTGAAATTCGCCATTCGGCATTTCCCCAACCCCAACGGAGTTGTGTCACTTAGCCCAGCGGTTGCCCGCCTCCGATGTGTTAGGCGGGCTACCCTGGGTCAAATCGTCCCAAAACAAAATCACTCTGCCGACTCCGTCGGCGCGATCCCGCATGCGGGAGAGCATCCTTGAAGGAATTGGCTTGTGACAGTTTTAGTGAAATTCCACCTTAAATGTGCCGGCTAGCTTTGTTTGGTGTTTTCTCGAAGATTCCAAGTAAATCTTACCCGGAATGATGTTTCCATTTGGTGCGCCAAATTCCAGGCGCATCACATAATTTTTCATCAAGAAGTCGTTTTTCTTTGCCCCATCTTCCTTCCAAAATAACTGGACTGAAGTGGTTCCGTTGGTTTGTCCTGGAATTGTAAAGACTTTGCCAATGACGCTTTCGTTCCACTCCAGCGGTAAATTAATTACAACTCCTGTTGATGGAAAACCAAATTCACCTTCTCCTAATGTGAGAGTTCTCCCCCAGAGCTGGGCTCTATCCGAAGAAAAAGCTTGGCTTCTAAGCGTGCCGGAAACAACGGACGCTGGAATTTTGACGGCTAGCGGATTCGTTTGTACTTTTGGTTCTTCCGGTATTCGGAAGCCTTTACCCTTAGAAGGGGAGTAATCAAACCACAGCTGGACTAATTCCCTTACTTCCTTCGCGAAGGCCTGTCGTTCTCCTTCCGTTCCGAGGGGGGCGTTGGCCCACATTGTTGTTTGGCCCTCTCCAATGATTGTGGTAACGCCAGGTGATAGTTGGCAAATTGACATGTGTATTGGAGAATTTGTAAAATTGGAATAGCTAGTCTGGTTAACAACATCTCCGCTACGGAACACACCGCCAATCTTTAATGAGGTCGGAGTTAGATACTCGATGTGAAGCCAAGGAATGTTGTAATCATCAATGACCTCTAATGCGGAACTATCTGAATTCAGTTTGAAGTAGCTGTGTGGGTTTGCTCGCCATTCATTGTTGGCGAGTTCGGCAATGACCTTACCATCCATGCTTTTGAATTCTCCAGATATTAAAATACCTTCGGATGTTTTGGTAATCCAAAATGGAACGTTGTTCCCAAAGGGTAGAATTGTCTGGCCAACTGGTAAGTAGAATTTCAAAATCCCAGCATTATTGTCGAAAACAACCCCAACTTGTCCTGCGAGCTGGGGTTCAACTGTTTCCGGGTGTAAGGGTTTTAGAAAGCCGATTGAAGTTCCGTTCGCATTTGAATTTATAGCGACATCCTTTCTGGCTTGGATAGCTGCAAGGGCAATGAGCGTCACGACAACGATCAATACGATGGCAAAAATGTTTCTTCCTTTCGTGCTGCGCGGTGCAAGGCGAGGCCAGTAAATCGGCCCAATCCGCTTTAGCAATTCTTCGCGTTGGTATACCTCGGACCAAATGTCCTTCCAACTCCAAACTTCCACGCTAAATAGCCCGCTGTTTCTGTGCTCCACGGACAAACGACGGGCACATTCCTGCACGTGCGCATCACGTTCTCCGGTAGTGGCGAGTATGAAGGTTATAAGTTTTGGCCGGAAATCCTTAGCTGCTTTTACTTCTTGTTCCAGTTCAGTTGCCGTAACTTTGGTTCGGAGCAGTCCATTCTTTTGCTTACACTGTATGCCGACTTGCTGTCCGTCACGCATGCCAAAAACATCAACGCCGGCTTGCGATTGCCCCGACCGCCCATTTTTCTGAGCGCCCGGGTCGTTCCAGATTTCCTTCCATAAATCGAGGCAGAGCGACTCGAAAGCATCCGGATCATTCGGCGGGGGCCACATCTCGATATCAGCGCTCATGATGTTGTTGCAAGATTAACGCCAACATCGAGTCGGAATTCCTTTGTTGCGCAACCGTTTGAGATTATTGCCGGATTGCACCCTGTTCATCTGTTTGATTTAACAAATCACTTTCCGCAGAGCGAGCAAGAAATGGCCACAAGGTGAGCTATCGTTCCAATACAACCAAGCTTGCTTCACAAGCCCATTCCCTGTTTCATGCTTGAAAGTAATCAATTGAGGTGACCATGCCATTCCTGGAACAACTAACAATTCTCAAACAAGGAGCTCCCGCTTGGAACGAGTGGAGAAAGGAACATCCCGATGTTTCCATTGACCTGAGTGGAACCAGCCTGAAGCTGGCCAAACTGAAGGAAACCAATCTGCCGGAAGTCAACCTAAGTGAGGCTACCCTGAGTGGTGCTGACCTGAGCGGAGCGGACTTGAGTGGTGCCGAGCTGAGCGCAGCTAATTTGATAGGAACGAACCTGAGCCGGGCCAACCTGCTCGGAGTCAATCTGAACAAAGCCAACCTTTTCGGAGCTAACCTGTTTGGGGCGAATCTAGGCGGGGCTGATTTGAGCGGAGCGGACTTAAGCGGTGCCAGCCTGTTTGGAGCCGACCTGTTCCGGGCGAACCTCAACGGTTCCAGCCTGTATACCACGAACTTCAGCAAAGCGAGGTTGAGCGACTGTTCGCTGGCCGAAGCACTGCTTGAAGGGACTATTTTTTCCCAGACTTCTTTAAAAGGTGTGAAGGGATTGGAGGCTTGCAAACACGTTGGCCCCAGCGCGATTGACTACCATACGCTGATGGCGTCGGGTCCATTGCCGGAAAAGTTTTTGCGTGGCTGCGGACTGTCGAATGGATTTATCAACCAGCTTCCAGCATTTTTTCGCGAGGAGGTTTTCTATTCCTGTTTTATCAGCTACAGCCGTGAAGATGAATCTTTTGTCCATCGACTCCATGATGCCTTGCAGAACAAAGGTATCCGCTGCTGGCTGGAGGATCATGAGCCGAAACCGGAAGCTCACGTGCGCCCGGAAATTAATCGCGATCTCAGGTTGGGTGACAAAACTTTGCTTTGCTGCTCCAAGTCATCCCTGAAAGCCGGATGGTTGGACAAGGAGCTTCGCATTGCACAGTTCAGAGAAGGACACTTCTCGCGGCAATATGAGCAGGAAGTGCTCATCACTATTCCAATTAGTTTGGATGCATGTTTGCTCAATCCGGAATGGAAGAATTGGATGCAACAACATTTGGCCTCACGCCTCGCTGCGGATTTCACCGGCTGGGAAAAAGACAATGCTGTGTTCGAAGCGCAGCTTGAGAACGTGGTCAACGCCCTCCGCGCCGACAAGGCGGCACGCCTCCCTCCACCCAAACCGCGTCTCTAAACGGGAAAATAAAATACTGCCTTTTCCATCCCCGTTGAAATTGTGAAACCAATTCCAACAGGGACGCAAACTTTCCTCGATTCCCACCACAACCCCGCTATACTGCCGCCATGAGGAATCGTTCCCGCGCCGTGATCGCACTGCTGCTTGTCGTGATTGCGACGGGGCTTATTTGGCTGGTGCTACACGGGCGTGAACCGGTTTATCAGGGAAAGTCGTTGACCGCGTGGTGCGATCAATATGGTTCGAACCATTGGTCCGCGAATCAAACGATAGGCAAGGAAGCCGAAACTGCCATTCGCAACATCGGCACCAATGCTCTCCCTTTCCTCATGAAAATGATGAGCGCCCAGGAGTCTGCTTTAAAAATCAAATTGCTCACTCATATTCCAAAATCGTGGCGCACCCGCTTGCATCTGCCGGGTGTGAATGATTACAAGCACGAGTTGGCGGAGCGCCGTCGTCGCGGAGCGCATGGACTGGTGGCCTTGGGCGCAGTTGCCGAACCCACCGTTCCCGCTCTCATCGCGCAATTACAGGACAAGGAGCCGGATGTCCGCTACGTCGCTGTATTTGCCCTGCGGTCCCTTGGCCCAATCGCCAAAGACGCCTTGCCCGCATTGATAACCTGTCTCAACGATCCTGAGTTCACCGTAAAAGATGATGCCGTGCTTGGCTTGGGCACCTTGGAGCCGAAACCGGAGCAGGTCGTGCCTGCTTTAATCGACTTTCTCCAGAAAAATTCCAAGAACGTCATCCTCTGCCAGGACGCCATGACGTCACTTGGAATATTCAGGGAAAAGGCCAAACCCGCCGTCCCGGTTCTCATTGAATTCCTGGATAACGAGCAGGCCAGTATCCGTTCGGACGCAACCAACGCTCTCAAGCTCATCGATCCCGAAGCCGCCGCCAAAGCAGACATCAAATAAAAAAGGCCAGCCACGTTCAAGAGGCTGGCCATACATGGGTGAAAAACAACACCCTCCATTGCAGAGAGGGGATCAGGATGGTTAATTTACATTGGTAGTCAAGTGGAATCCCCCTTTAAGCGGGGGCCTATATTCCAAGTTTTTATTAGGAGGAACGCATTCCCATTGACAAGTTGTTTACAGTGTATAAACTACATTCGTAACTCAACCGCATCAACAAGGGTAAAAATATGCCATTTTCAAACCATTGCTTCAAACTTCTGGTTGCCTTTTGCCTGCTTTGCGCGTCTGCATACTTTTCCCGCGCTGACGCGTTCGATAATTGGACCACCGTTCCCATCACCACAAATTATAACTTATTCGATGCTGCCTATGGAAACGGCCGCTACATAGTAGGCGGGCAATCCAAACAAACTCCCGACGTGGCCGGCATCTTCGCGTCAGATGATGGATTCAATTGGATAACCGTCGCAGGAAATGGGAATACCAACATTTTCACGTATCCTAAAAAGATTATTTTCGCCAATGGCAGATTCGTCGCCGTAGGCTGGGCAGGCGGGTTCTGCACTTCCACCAATGGGCTAAATTGGGAAGCGGGATCAGTGCAGTCTTTAACGCCAGTGCTGGTTTCACTCTACGGTCTCACATTTGGCAACGGCAAATTTGTCGCCGTGGGCGATACCACTGACTATTGGACGCACCAAGGCTCCAGTTACAGCACCTCCACTAACATTTTTACCTCCACCGACGGCATCAACTGGACGCCTCGCCGTTCTATCGTCGCTGTATCCAGTGCCAAGCCGATCAGTTCCGTCACCTATGGGAATGGTAATTTCCTGGCAGTTGGGGAGGGCGGCTATCTTTATTCTTCATCCGCTGCCATTAGCTGGACTAGAACGCTCATCTCAGGAAGCAATTTGGCCAGTATCATCTTCGGAAATGGAACTTTCGTTGTCGCCAATGGTTCCACAAGTGTGCTCGTTGCCAATGCTCCCAACTCCATACCTGGCTGGACTCCCATAAATCCCGGTGACGTGCAAATTTCCAGGGTTCGCTTTGATTACGGAGTTTTCTGGGGCTTCAGTTACGATCCCATTGCTAGCACCAATGGAATCGTGATTTCCCGCGATGGAACCAACTGGATCAAGAAAGGGTACACTACTCACAACGTTCAACCCGGGAATATTCCCGGTGGCAATCGATTGATCGCATCGAGTGGGACCGGTGTAATATTGTCAGATCTGGTGGCGGGTATCGCGCTTAGGCCGGGATTGCCACCGCAACTCGACCTCTCCGGAATAACTGGCAGTTCCTATCGCATCGAATACCTGAATGCCTCGCCAATCAACGGCTCCAACACCTGGCAAACGCTCACCAATTTCATCTTGCCAGGCAGCCCGTACACATGGACTGATTCACAAGCAACAAATTCGCCGCAACGTTATTACCGCGCGGTGCTGTTGCCTTGACGGATCAGACAAAAAACGGATTATTTGCCTTCTCTTCACCCACCGTCGTGAGCGGCCCATGACCGGGACAAATCAACGTATCCGGCGGCAGTGAGAAAATTTGCTCGCGCACTTTTTGTTTTGCCACATCCCACGAAATCATTCCGCTGCCAATCGAACCCGCAAAAATCGCATCGCCCACAATCGCCACATGCGGCGCATCTTCACCCCACGTGCCGATGATATACGTCACGCCATCTTCCGCATGACCCGGCGTATCGCGGTTCGTGATGCGCAAACTTCCAAGCTGAAGGAAATCATTTGCCTTATTGCGATGTTGCGGCGGCGCGGTTTTTGCGCTGGTGTGCAAATGCGCCTTCGGAAACTTCTCACGCAATGGCGCCAGCGCGGCGATATGGTCTTCGTGCGAATGCGTCAGGAAAATGTGCCGCACCTGAAGCTGGTTCTCTTCCACCAATTTGATGACCGGTTCCGCCGTCCAACCCGTATCGAAAATCGCCGCATCGCGCGAGACTTCGTCCCACACCAAGTAAGAATTTACCGCCATCCCTTTGGCCTCGGTCGAGATGACCCGCAACTCGCGCCAGATACTCAAATCCTTTTCTGAAGGGAGCCATCCGTTGGCAATCGATTCCAACTTGCCCGGATGCAATCCAATCGCCGTGGCCAATGCCACGAAGTTCGGCTTCTTCGTCACCTTGCCCGATTCTTCTAACGCCGTCAGTTCCGCTTCCGTCAAACCTGCCGCTTTGGCAGCCACGTCCGCCGGGACATTGGCGGCCTTGCGGCCCTTCCGAATAATATCGCCCAAATGATCTTCCAAATTCATGGCGAACAGTTAGCCAGTCGCCACCCGCAACCGCAAGCTTATGGTTTTTAAAATTTAATCTGGTAATGGCGCAAGCTCGGTTTTTTTGCCCCAGCGGGGCATCTGAAAATAGCCCGGCAATTTATTGCCGGGAGCAATGCGACATGGCCGCGAGTCCCAGCGGGAAGACTGAATGCTGAGTTTTCAGCCTTGGTGAGCGTGCAACCCCGTTTCAATAAGCGATTGGATGCAAATGATGCCAAGCTGCTGCCAGACCTTATGAACCGTTAGCAGGTTATGAGCAAGCTGTCCCAATTCACCGGTCCTCTTGAAAATAAAATTAGCTCCCTTTTGATACAACTCGCCGCGTAACGCAAGATTGCCGTCATCATTATTGACGACGATTGGCAACTTTTCAAAAGCCACCTGATGGCGAATCCACAAAATCAGATCAGGGTCGGAAGTTTTGGGAAGCTGCGAATCCAGCACCACCATATACGGTTCAGGAAACGCCGCGCGGTCCGCGAACGCTCCCTCGCCAAGCAAATAACTTTTGGCCGCCGCCACGTCCCTCACCGGGATCACCTGCGCGGCCAAACCGCTCCGCTTTACCGCCAGCGCCAGGAATTCCACGTCCGAGGAATTATCATTTACCATCAGGATGGTTGGCGTAATCGTTGCATTCATCTGCCCTCATTGGAGCAGGGGAATGTAAAGATATTCTATTGCCCGGAAGGAGAATTGTTAAGGAATTGTAAAGGTCGCGCTGGCAACACTCAGCGGAGCGCGGCGTTCACGCCGCTTCAATGCTATCAAACACTAAACCATATAGTAGTACGAGACACGCTTAATCGCCCAAACACCTGATGAGTGAACCTTGGTATCTACTCATTCCACCCATCCCCGCGCCACCTCTTCCGCCAATTTCCCCAACCACTCCGCAGGCTTCGCCTTGGCCTTTTCCTCCGTCGTGATGTCAGTCATCCCATGCGTTTGCGTAAAGCATCCGTTCATTTGCTTCTGATTCGCCACCATCCCGGCGAGACCGATGCACGGCTGCTTCAACTTGCGACACCATTGCGCAATTTGGCCCACCCCTTTGCCCATCAAAGTCGATTTATCGATGGCCCCTTCGCCTGTGATAATCACGTCCGCCGCATGAATGCGACTTCCCAGCTTGGCATGGCGCGTAAACACATCAAATCCCGCCTGCAAGCGCGCCCCCAAAAAACAGCGCAAACCAAAACCCAAACCACCCGCCGCGCCCGCGCCAGGTTCCGAGGCATAATCACGGGTAAGATCCCTTTTGCTCACCATCGCCAATCGCCGCAGGCAAGCTTCCGCGTGTGCGAAATCCGCCTTGGTCAGTCCTTTTTGTGGACCGTAAACGCGGGTGCATCCTTGTGTTCCCAACAAAACATTTTGCACATCCACCGCCACGGTCGTCTCCTCAAACCAATGCTTCTTTTTGGGAGCGAAAAACTTTTCGAGTAGATGCAATTGGGACCAACTCTTGATTTCATTCCCCTCCGCATCATCAAATTCCCAACCCAATGCCCGGGCCAATCCAAAGCCCGCATCATTCGTGGCGCTGCCGCCGATGCCAATCAGGCAACGCTTCGCTCCCTTGGCGGAAGCCGCGCGAATGGCGGCTCCCAGTCCAAACGTATCCAGATCGAACGGATGAAACTTGCCGGGCGGCAACTTGGCCAGCCCATTGATTCGCGCCGCTTCGATGATGGCCGTTTTGCTTTTGGCATCCCACCACCATTGAGCAGAGCAGGGGCGATGCGCGGCATCAACCGTTTCGACCGTCTGGACTTCGGTATCGAGCATGCCGCTGATGATTTCCCCAAATCCATCCCCGCCATCGCTCATCGGCAGCAATTCCAACGTGTCCGCGCGCCGGCTCTTACGCCAGCCACGGGCAATCGCCTCGGCAGCCTCCTGCGCCGTCAAAGAACCTTTGAATTTATCGGGAACAATTAGGACAGTTAGCGGCATCGCACGGATGATATTGAATAATAAGCGTTGCCGTCGAGCATTTCCCTTCAAAGGAAGGTATTGCTAAATACGGCAGGTATGGCAGTGTAGTAACAGATTTGATTTATGAATAAACCGAAGATTATTGCTTATCTGAAACCCTCCTGTGGCTGGAGCCAGGGCGTGCGCGCCATCATGCGCAAATATGACCTGCCTTTTGAAGACCGCGACATCATCAACGATCCTTTGCAACGCCAGGAAATGATCGAAAAGAGCGGCCAGATGCTCAGCCCCTGCGTCGAAGTCAATGGCAAGATGCTGCCCGACATCAGCGGCGAAGAAGTCGAAGCCTACCTGTTGGCCAATAATCTCGTCGGCTCAAACGACCGCACTCCCGATGCGCCCACGAACCAACCTTGCGCCCACGAAATGCCGCAAGCCTCTCCGCTCCAGTTCAAGCGCTAAGCAAACTGTATCTATTTAAAGCAAAACGCGAAGGTTTTCACCTTCGCGTTTTTTGTTTTAAGCTTTTGCTAAATCTTACTTCGCTTCCGCCATCTTAATGTCTGGCATGTCCTTCTTCGCCAGGGCCCAGGCTTTCTTTTCATCATCCGGCAGACGCTTGACCATCGGATTGCGGAACATCACTTCACTGCCTTGATTGTGTTGCTGAAAGGCGAGGTGACCTGACATATAGGTATTCTTCTCATCAATGAAGTCAGTAACGATTTTGTCGTTCACCTTGATGATGATGTGATTGCCGATGGCAATGATATGCTCAGTCCACCAGGTATCGTCCTGCACCAATTGCTCGGTAATTTTGTGGAAGTTATACAAGCTGCCCGTCTTCTGCGGATCAGGGCTCGTATTTTCAACCTGCGATTCATAACCCTTTGGCCAGCCCTTGCCGAGCGCCGCGCGGAAATACATGCCGCTGTTGCCGCTGTGGTTCAGCTTCACTTCGGATTTAAATTCCAAATTCGTGTACGTATTGGGACTGAACAAATGACTGACCGGCCCCTGTCCGACCAAAATGCCGTCCTTGATTGACCATTGACCGGCATCTGGTGCAGTCCAACCGCTGAGCGTCTTGCCGTCGAACAGTTTGATCCAGCCTTTCTTGTCCGGCTTCTCAGGAAGCGTCTTGCCGGGATCGGTTTGGGCATGGATGCACGTGGCCGAGGCCAGCATCGCCAACGCGAGTGAGAAACTGAGAGAGATTCTTTTCATAATTGGATTGTAGGAATGTTCTAACTCGTGGCGGCCGAAATGACAATAATATTGATAGTTCCGGGCCGGTACACCAATTTGCTGGCATGCGAATGGTTACATCGGTCGCTGGAATGCAGCAGTTGGCGAAGAGTTGGCAGCGCAAAGGCGTGCGCGTTGGTTTCGTGCCCACGATGGGCTATTTGCACGCTGGGCACATGAGTCTGGTGAAGCGTGCGCGACAAATGGTCGGCAAAAGCGGCAAGGTAGTAGTAAGCATTTACGTGAACCCGACGCAGTTCGGCCCCAAGGAAGACCTTTCCCGCTATCCGCGCGATTTGAAGCGGGACCAGCAACTTTGCCGCGCGGAAGGCGTGGATGTGCTGTTCGTGCCATCAGATCAGGAGATGTATCCGCAAAATGGCATCGGGGCGTATAGTACGTACGTGGTGGAAGAAACTTTATCACGCGGCATGGAAGGAGTCTCGCGCCCAACGCATTTTCGCGGCGTCACGACCATCGTGGCCAAGCTGTTCAACATCGTGCAACCGCAAGTCGCGGTATTCGGCGCCAAGGATTTTCAACAAGCCGCCGTGGTGCAGCGCATGGTGCGCGATCTGAATTTTCCGCTGAAAATTGTCGTCGCCCCCACGCATCGTGAACCGGATGGCCTAGCCATGAGTTCGCGGAATAAATATTTATCCACTGATGAACGCCAGCAGGCCCTGGCCTTATCACTCGCGATTAAAGCAGCCCAACAAGCAGTCAAGAGCTCGAAGCAGTCGCTCGCGGCAAACAAATTGCGGGCGAACCTCTTCAAATTGATTTCACAACACCCGGCAGCACGGGTGGATTACATTGAATTTTTTGATCCGCAAACATTACAACCCGTCACGCAGGTGAGTTGTGGAACCCAGATGGCACTGGCGGTGTTTGTGGGCAGGACGAGATTGATTGATAATGCGAGATTATAGAACAACGAAGGCGCAAAGCGAAATCATGATTGGAATTCATCACTTTGCGTCTTTGTGCCTTGGTTGTTAAACCTTTTAACATGAAACAATACGACTTTCTGGTTCTTGGCAGCGGCGTCGCCGGACTGACATTCGCGTTGAATGTCGCCGCGAAGGGCAAGGTCGCGATCATCACCAAGAAAAATCGCGCCGAGTCGAACACCAACTATGCCCAGGGCGGAATTGCCGCCGTCACGAGCAAGGAAGATTCCGTTGAAATGCACGTGCGCGACACCCTGGAATCGGGTGCTGGATTGTGCAACGAAAACGTGGTGCGAACTATTGTTCAGGAAGGCCCGGCGCGCATTGCCGAATTGATCGAGCTGGGCATGAAGTTTTCCGAGCGCGAAGTTCCCGCATCCGATGGCCGCCGCGAGTTGGACTTGGGCAAGGAAGGCGGCCATTCCAAGCGACGTATCCTGCACGCAAAAGATGTAACGGGGCGGGAGATTGAAAGAGCGTTGCTCGCGGCCGTGGCTGAGCAGCCGAATATTGATATTTTTGAAAATCATTTCGTCATCGATCTGATTACCAGTCACAAACTCGGCAAGCCCGGACCGAATCGCTGCCTCGGAGTTTACGTCTTGGACAAGGCAACCGGGCAGGTTGAAACGTATGAAGCCCCGGTCGTATTGATGGCGACTGGCGGTTGCGGCAAAGTTTATCTCTACACGACGAATCCTGACATCGCGACCGGCGATGGTGTTGCCATGGCTTATCGCGCAGGCGCGGCGGTGGCGAACATGGAGTTCATCCAGTTTCATCCTACCTGTTTATTCCATCCCAAGGCGAAGTCGTTTCTCATCAGCGAAGCCGTGCGCGGGGAAGGCGGTGTGCTCAAGACCATCGACGGGGTGGAGTTCATGGACAAGTATCATCCGCTCAAATCGCTGGCGCAACGCGATGTGGTGGCGCGTGCGATTGACAGCGAGATGAAGCGCACCGGTGCGGCTTATGTGCATCTCGACATTACGAACAAACCGGCGCGATTCATCATCGATCGTTTTCCCAATATCTATTCCACCTGCCTGAAATACGGCATTGATATTACCAAGGAACCGATTCCCGTGGTGCCCGCCGCGCATTATCAATGCGGCGGCGTAAAAACCAATGTCGATGGCGAAACCGACATCGCCGGTTTGTATGCCGTGGGCGAAGTGGCCTGCACCGGCTTGCACGGCGCGAATCGCCTGGCGAGTAATTCACTTTTGGAAGCATTGGTATGCGCCCATCGCGCCGCGCAAAAAGTCCTGATGGAACCTCATGCTCCGGTGGATGTGGCCGTTCCCCCCTGGCAGTTGGGCAAGGCATCGAATCCCGACGAAATGGTTGTGGTATCGCACAACTGGGATGAAATCCGGCGTTTGATGTGGGATTACGTCGGCATCGTGCGGACGAACAAACGCCTGCAACGCGCCAAAAAGCGCATCGCGAATTTGCAGGAGGAAATTGACGAATATTACTGGGACTTCACCGTGACGAGCGATTTGCTGGAACTGCGCAACATCGCCATCGTGGCCGAGTTGATTGTGGACAGTGCCCTGCAACGGCCTGAGAGCCGGGGGTTGAATTACAATCTCGACCATCCCCAACCCGCCCCCGCCTGGGCGCAACGCGACACCGTGTTGCGGAAGGCGATTTGACCCGCAAGAAAATCTTGAAATGTTTTGGGGCGGCGTTAATTTGTCACCGTTGCGCGCTTAGCTCAGTGGTAGAGCATTACCTTCACACGGTAGGGGTCGCAGGTTCGAAACCTGCAGCGCGCACCATCCTCAATGAAAATCAATGACTTCTTTGCTATCTGCCTTTTTCTAAAAGGGCGAGTCATAACGAAAAGTTATAACAAATCGTTGACACTCGTTGATGACGCTGAAGAGAATAATTGGCCCTTTCGCTCGTAGTAATATCTCACGTCGCCACGGCCCGACGCGCTTCGCCCAGGAAAAAAGTAGGAACCCAACCATTACCGCCGGAATTATTAGCATCACCGTAAGCTAATTTGAATGGCCAGTGCCATGACCACACCAGAGGACAAAAGCCAAGCCCAATGCTGTTGCTTACCCCAATTAACCATTAGCCAAGCCGAAAGCAAGCCCAACGCCATGGTGTCTCATCTAATGATTGTGCCTGATACAAGGTTCAAATTCTTTGATACGCCGCGTTTAATTCAGGAGGTTTTTCAAAGAAGTGCCATTCTCTACCATCCACGCTCCACCACCGAATTCCGTGCCCGGTTATCGAAAATTACCCTTACCCAGCTTCTCTGGATTTAAATATTGACATCAAAGACGTTTTGCGCAAACGATTGTTTTAAGAGAAAATCGTTAATAATGGCAAATGATCAATAAAAAGGACATTGATAGCGCTACATCGACGACGAGCACAACGTCTCAGCCACATTCTTCTTCTCTGGCATCCACAAATACCCAACCTACCCTTAAGCGTATAGCCCACGAATCGGGAGTTTCTGTCACTACCATTTCACGAGTTTTAACCGGCCAAGCCAGTCGTTACCGCATTAGTAAAAAAACAGAAACGGCAGTCCGTAAACTCGCCAAAGAACTGGATTTTGTTCCCAACCAGCTTGCGCGCGGATTAAGGTTGAAAAAAACCTTAACCATTGGATTGGTGATTCCAGATATTTCAAATCCATTTTTTGCCGGCATCGCGCAACAGGCAACACTTGGCACGCGCAAGCACGGTTACTCGGTCATTTTGTGCGACAGCCAGGACAGCACAGAACTGGAAATCCAATCGCTTGGGCTGCTCCAAAGTCGGAATGTCGAAGGAGTGGTGCTTTGTCCCGTCGGACAATCCACGGATCATTTGGCGGAATATGTGGGCGGGAGATTACCCATAGTTTTGGTGGACCGCTTTTATCCTGAGCTACCATTGCCTTACGTGAGTTCGGACAACGTCTCCGGCGCAAAACAGGCCACTGAATTACTGATTGAAAATGGTCATCGCCGGATCGCTTGCTTGCAAGGGTTGCGGCATACTTCTCCGAATGAATTCCGCGTCCGCGGTTATAAAGAAGCTTTGACCAAGCATCATATCCCGGTGGATGAAACCTTAATTGTGGGCGACAGTTTTACCGAACAAAGCGGGTATATCGAAACCAAACTGTTGCTTAAAACCCAGCCCGACGTGAAGGCAATTCTGTCGTTATGTAATCTGAATGCATTGGGAGCTATCCGGGCATTGGCGGAAGAAAAGCGAAACGTCCCGGAAGATATTTCCATTGTCTCTTTCGATGATCCTCCTTATTCGGCTTATCTGGCCACGCCTATGACCACCGTGGCGCAATCCTACTCTGAAATGGGGGAAGTTGCCGTCAAATTACTTTTTGACCAAATTCAATCATCACGCGGGCAGACCAAGGGAGGCATTCTGCTCCCCACCACGTTGATTAAGAGGAAATCAGTCAAACGGTTGGAGTCGCCTTCCAACTGAGTTGGTGACAACCGGAATGAAAGTGAAATCTCCGAAACCCAAGATGTTTCCATGCCACTGAAATGATTGGCATGACAATTTAGCACGACAGCAGCTCGATTTTAAATTTTATATGGCCAGGAATTCCATTCTCGTCCTCGGCAGTTCAAATACCGATATGGTAATCCGGGTGAAACGCATCCCGAAATCGGGTGAAACTGTTCTGGGCGGGGAATTCACCAGTGCTGCGGGCGGTAAAGGAGCGAATCAGGCAGTAGGCGCTGCCCGTGCCGGAGGAAAGGTGACTTTTATTGCCCGCGTGGGCAAGGATGTGTTGGGAGAAACTGCCATTTCGCAGTTTATCGCCGAGGGAATCAACGTGGATTTTATCGTTCGCGATCCCCAATCTCCGTCAGGAGTGGCGCTGATTTTCGTAGGCCAGGATGGTGAAAACAGCATCGCGGTGGCTTCCGGAGCAAACGGCAGGTTGGCTCCGGCGGATGTGAAAAAGGCCGGCCCAGTCCTGCGCAACGCCAGCGTGCTGGTGCTGCAATTGGAAACTCCATTGAAGACCGTTGAGATGGCGGCCGAAATTGCAGCCAAAGCAGGAGTGCGGGTCATCCTGAATCCAGCTCCTGCGCAAGTATTGCCCAATAGTTTACTTGCGCACGTTTACGTTTTGACTCCCAACGAAAGCGAAGCGGAATTGCTCACCGGCTTGAAAGTTACCAACGAAGCGGACGCGGCGAAAGCTGCCGAGAAGCTTCTCGCAAGTGGCGTGCAGAATGTAATTCTCACCATGGGTGCTCGCGGTGCCTTTGTTGCCGGAAAAAATGTCAGGCAGTTGATCCCCGGCCATCAAATGAAAGCTGTCGATACCATCGCGGCTGGTGATGTATTCAATGGGGCACTGGCAGTTGCGCTAGCTGAAGGCAAGTCATTACTGGATGCCGCGCAATTTGCCAATGCCGCCGCTGCCATTTCAGTCACGCGAGCAGGTGCCCAGACTTCGGCTCCGACGAGGAAGGAAATTGAACAATTGCTGAGTGCCAGCCGGGCTTGGCAAGGCAAATCACGCTCTAATCTCTCAAAGCGAAACGGGCATGCGCTTCAATTGAACCACAATGGCAGCGCGTAAGCGCACGTCCGGAGAAATTTTCATGGAAAATTCAAAGATAAAGTATTTGCCATTGACGTGTAATTTCTAATGCGCAATTGTTTGCGCAATAATAACCCATTAGCTTTTATGAAACATCGCTCAAGCTTATTTCCCACCCACTGTTTCGCAGTCTTGCTACTCAGTTTGATCGCCATGGCTTGGCTGAATACGGGTTGTAATAAAGCAGGTAATCCAACTGAAGCCAAGCCAGTCACCGGCAAACCAAAGATCGCTCTGGTCATGAAATCGTTGGCGAATGAATTTTTCAGCACAATGGCTGAAGGCGCAAAAAAGCATCAAAGCGCGAACCCCGCGAATTACGATCTCATCGTCAACGGCATTAAAACAGAAACCGATCTTTCTGAGCAAGTGAACCTGGTTGAGCAGATGATTGCGCAGCAGGTCAATGCCATTGTCATTGCGCCAGCAGATTCAAAAGCGCTGGCAACAGTTCTGAAACACGCCAAGGAGGCGGGTATACTGGTGGTAAACATCGATAACAAACTCGACATAGATGTCCTCAAGCAGGCGGACTTGAAGATACCTTTTGTCGGTCCGGACAATCGCTCCGGAGCCCACAGGGTGGGGGAAGCGCTCGCAAAACAACTCAAATCCGGCGATAAAGTTGCCATCATTGAGGGTATTCCCACCGCCTTCAATGGCCAGCAGCGTCGGCTCGGTTTTGAAGATGCCATGAAAACCGCTGGTATGAACATCGTGAGCGTGCAAAGTGGCAACTGGGAAATGGAAAAGGCCAATACCGTTGCCTCCGCCATGCTCAGCGAAAATCCCGAGCTCAAAGCAATCCTATGCGCCAACGACAACATGGCTCTGGGTGCGGTTGCTGCCGTCCAGGCGGCAAATAAAACCGGCAAAGTGCTCGTTGTCGGGTTCGATAATATCAGCGCCATGCGTCCGATGATCGATAAAGGACAAGTCGTGGCGACTGCCGACCAGCACGGCGATCAACTGGCGGTATTTGGAATTGAAGCCGCCTTGAAAATTTTGAAGGGAGAAGCCCCGCCTGCGGACCAAACCACGGCGGTCGATGTTATCACCAAGTAATCCATTAGCTATGTCTGCTGTTCCTCTTCTGCGTGTCACTGGCTTGGAGAAGAGTTATAACGTTCCTGTCCTTTCGGATTTCAATTTCGAATTACAGTGTGGAGAAGTCCATGCGCTGGTGGGAAGCAATGGCGCTGGGAAATCCACTTTTGCCCGTATTCTCTCCGGTTTGACCTCGCCAGATGGAGGTGAAATGCAATTCAACGGCCGCTCTTATGCACCGACTTCGAAGCGCGATGCAGAACATGCCGGTGTCATCATGGTGCTGCAGGAACTGAACGTCATCGGCACCTTGAGCATTGCCGAAAATATCTTTCTGAATCGCTTGCCACAACGCGGAGGAATGATTCGCTACGCTGACCTAAATGAAAAAGCTCATCAAGCACTGACGCGCGTTGGCTTGGGCGAGCTCGACCCAGCTACACCTGCTGGACAACTTGGAGTTGGACACCAGCAGCTCATCGAGATTGCCGGGGCCTTGTCGCAAAATTGCCATTTGCTTATTCTGGATGAACCGACAGCCGCGCTGACCGACCCGGAAATCGAGCAGCTTTTCGACAACATCCGCAAACTTCAAGCTGAGGGCGTGGGGATTATTTATGTCAGTCACCGCATGGATGAGATTCGGCGCATTGCCAATCGCATAACCGTATTGCGCGATGGCCGTCATATTGCCACGCACAATGTGGATGAGATAACTCCAACGGAATTGATCCGCGAGATGGCCGGACATGATCTTCCCAATTCCAAACCGGCGGGCGAAAAATCCCTTGGCCCTGTTGCCTTAACCGTGCGGAACTTACGGGCTGGTAACCGCGTCAACGATGTGAGCTTCGAGGTGCGCCAAGGTGAAATTTTAGGCATCGCCGGGCTTATCGGTTCGGGCCGCACGGAAACATTGCGAGCCATTTTTGGAGCGGACCCAAAGGCCAGCGGTGAGATTCTATTGCAAGGGCGTCCGGTCGTCATTCGCAGCCCGGTGGATGCTGTTCGCGCAGGAATTGGTCTGATTCCCGAAGATCGCAAACAGGATGGTCTGTTACTATCACAACCCATTCGGGTTAATACCACGCTTGGCACTCTGGAACGACACGCCGGCAGCGGTGGTTGGCTGGACTCTGATGCAGAAGTTAAGACCAGCGATATCTTTTGCCAACAACTCCAAGTGCGTTGTGCCTCCATCGAACAACCCGTTGGCGAATTGAGCGGCGGCAATCAACAGAAGGTAGTTATTGCGCGCTGGCTAGCGCGAGACTGCGGTGTCCTGTTATTCGATGAACCTACGCGCGGAATTGATGTCGCCGCGAAAGACACCATTTACCAACTACTGCGTGGTCTGGCTCGCGACGGGAAGGCACTTGTAGTTGTGTCCAGTGAACTGATTGAATTGATGTCGCTCAGCGACCGCATCATCGTAATGTGTGAAGGCCGCATCGCTGCCGAATTTTCCGCGAGTGAATGGACGCAGGAAAAAATCACCCAGGCGGCATTCAGTGGTTTTATGACGGAAAAGGGCGCCTCATCATCCTAAAATGATAAAGCCTAAAAAATTTGTAGAATACGCCGCCATGCTCATCATATGGCTTGGATTGGTGCTGCTGTTCGGCATGTTGAGCCACAATTTTCTGAGCACGCGAACCTTTGTCACGCTGGCCAATCGCATTCCCGCTCTCGCCGTCATCGCCGCAGGGATGACTCTGGTGCTGATCATCGGCGGCATTGATCTTTCCGTGGGCTCTGTGCTTGGTCTTTGCGGTTCCGTGGTTGGAGTGGCGCTGGTGGATCACCATTTATCTTTTTGGATGGCGGCCCTCATCAGTATGGCCATTGGTCTGGCAGCCGGGACTTTCAATGGCCTCATCAGCGTTTGCCTCGGCATTCCTTCATTTATTGTGACGTTGGGCATGTTGGAAATCGCGCGCGGCCTTGCCTATCTCACTACTAATTCCCAAACCAAATACATCGGCTCCGCCGTGGAAGGTTTGTCAGAGCCAATCAGTGGTCTGGCTGTTTCACCCGCATTCCTCATTGCTCTGGCGGTAATTGTGGTGGGGCAAATTGTTTTATCACGAACTGTGTTTGGTCGGTATTTAGTGGCGATTGGGACTAATGAAAACGCGGTGCGCCTTTCCGGCATCAATCCCAAACCGGCGAAGATTGCGGTGTTTGCACTTTTGGGATTATTGAGTGGGTTGGGCGGAGTATTTTACACGTCCCGTTTGGGTTCGTCCGATCCGAATGCAGGAGTTGGGCTTGAACTCTCAGCCATCGCGGCAGTCGTCATCGGCGGCACGAGTCTGATGGGCGGACGCGGCTCGGTAATAAATACTTTTTTCGGTGTGCTCATCATTGCCACACTCAGCGCCGGTCTCGCCCAGATCGGCGCGTCCGAGCCGGTCAAGCGAGTGGTTACTGGAATGGTGATTGTGGGCGCGGTCATTCTCGATGCCTGGCGGCATCATCTGGCTGGCAGCAAATTTAGTTTGCTTAAAAAATTATTTTCCCGACCACAATCGCAAAAGCCGTCGCATTGATTTCAAAATAAGAAAGATGGTGAATTTATGAATAAGACAAATATCCAACAGAAAAAATTACACAGGCATCCGGTCCTGATGAAATGCTTGGCTTTCATGCTGGTGGTTATCAGCGGATTGTTTCCGTCGCCAATGGCAAACGCTGCCGCGTCACCCAAGCTCAACGTGGTGCTCATCCTGGCCGATGATTTCGGCTGGACGGATCTTGCCTGTTACGGCAGCGATTTCTACGAGTCGCCGAACATAGACAAGCTGGCGCGCGAAGGCATGAAATTTACCCAAGCCTATTCCGCTTGCACGGTTTGTTCGCCAACGCGCGCCGCCTTGTTGAGTGGAAAATACCCCGCACGATTGCATGTCACCGATTGGATTCCCGGCTTACCGCCTGAAAATCCGAAGTTGCAAGTGCCGGATTGGACAAAATATTTGCCGCTGCAGGAAGTTAATATCGCGCGAGCCCTGAAATCCGCCGGTTATGCCACCGCCAGCATCGGCAAGTGGCACCTGGGCGGCGAAGCTTATTATCCGGACAAACAGGGTTTCGATATCAACATTGCCGGCACGGAAGCGCCTTCACCCAAATCTTATTTTGCGCCATACAACATTGCGACCCTGCCGGACGGTCCCAAAGGTGAATACCTGACTGACCGGCTCGGCGACGAAGCCCTGCGCTACATCGAACAGCACAAGGATAAACCATTCTTTCTTTATTTCCCGCATTTCGCCGTTCATCTGCCAGTGCAAGGCAAGGAAGCGCTCGTCGAAAAATACCGTGCCAAACGTCACGCCGGCTTGACCCAAAGCAATGCTGTCTATGCCGCGATGATTGAAAGCATGGATGAAACTGTCGGTCGCATTCGCAATAAACTGGATGAACTTAAACTCGCGGATCATACCATTGTAATTTTTGCTTCCGATAACGGCGGCCGCGTGCCGACCACTTCCAACAAGCCGCTCCGGGTTGGCAAAGGCTCCTGCTACGAAGGCGGAACCCGTGTGCCGCTTATCGTGTATTGGCCCAAAACCACCAAGCCCGGTAGTGTCAGTGACACGTCGGTCATCAGCATGGATTTATATCCCACCATTCTCGAAATGCTCGGGCTGGAGGATTCAGCTCACAACGCAGTGGATGGCGTCAGTTTGGTGCCGATATTAAAACAATCCGGGAAACTAAAGCGGGACGCGCTTTTCTGGCATTATCCGCACTACCAACACTACCAACTTGGCGGTACCACTCCTTATGGCGCAATTCACGCCGGTGATTTTAAATTAATCGAGTTCTACGACGACATGCGCATCGAGCTTTACAACCTCAAGGAAGATATTGGCGAACAAAACAACCTGGCTGCCAAAATGCCGGCCAAGGCGGATGAACTTCGCGCCCGTCTGCATGTCTGGCGAAAAGAAGTAGGCGCGCAAATGCCCACGCCCAATCCCAATTACGATCCCTCCAAGCCGGAACACAATCCTGACGCCAAAAAGAAGAAAAAAAGCTGAGTAACAGCAGAACAAACGCTGGTTAATTCGCAGTCGGCACGAAACGAAGTCCGAGCACCGACTGACCGGCACTGCCAAAATCTCCCTTGATCCGGATTCGCGCCGCCACGCTCCATTCTTTTACACTGACAAGATCCAAGGTGAGTCCTTTCCGTTCGCCAGGCGCAATATCCACTTCTTGGGGAAATGAGGCTGACCACTTATCTGGCACGGTAACGTCTAACTTGCCATGCACTTTTGCAGTCCCGAAATTATAAAGAAAAATTGGAATGGCATTCGTGTGGTTCGGTGCAATCTGGTACGCCGACTTAACTAACACAATGTCCTTTTCCGGCATCAAACATTGCATGATGACGGTGCCCGGCTTGTCTGACAAAGTTTCCGCCAATTTAGGCGGCGGAACTAGGGCAGGGCGCGTTCCTTTTTCCAGCACCACATACAACGGCGCCCGCGTTAGCTTCAGCATCCGGCCCGAAGTTGAGCGCACTCGGCCAAGATGATCAAAACAAGCCGCAGGCGACTTCGACAACTCGAACTCTTTTTCACCCTCTGACCAAATCACCAGAACATCAGCAGGTTTGCCATCCGGTTTTGCGCTGAAGAGAAATCCTTGAATCGATTTGTCCGCAGTTTCTACCCGTCCGAGTCGTTGGGCATCCGCCAGCAAACGACCCGCTGCAGCGGCTGCCATAAAAGACGGTCGTGGCGTCATGTCCGCATGCAGTAATCCATATTGGGCTTTGTATTCAACATATTGCGGCAGCACGAAGAAGAACACCGCCTTGGCACCTTCATAGATGGTCTGCGAATAAATCTTGGTAACTCGTTCGCTTTGCACGTGCAGATTTTCCCGGTTCGGCTCCTTCAACTGCTCATCGCCAGTCCATTCCACCGTGACATTGCATTCGCTGACCCATATCGGTTTCCCGGCGGAAACTTCGCGAAAGTCCGAGTAAACTTTGGGATATACTTCCAGTGGTTCATAGTGATGCACATTGAACGTATCAAAATAACCCCACGCTTTATTTTCGTTGAAGTTACGCAAGGTGGTCTGGCGGTGGATGGCAAAAACATTTTGGCAGACCGTCAGCTTTGGATTGCCCTCCTTCAAGCCAAGGTAGGCCGCCTTTTGCAGCGAGGCCATCTCGTCTCCTGTGTGGCCGCCGAACATGGAAATGTCTGCTTCATTCCAAGGTTCAAACGCTTCGATTTGCCCCTGCCAGCGGCGCGCCATTTCGCGATAAAAATGATGGATATCACGCAGGTCGAGTGGAAAATGTTTGCCGTTTGGATTCGCCCACTCAGCCGACAAATGATTCACCTGCAGCACCTGCAACCCGGCCGCTCCCTGAGCTTGTAAAGCCAGGTCATAACGATTGGTAGATGCGATTTCTCCCCGCTTGGGTTCCATCTCGCCCCATGCCAGCCGGTCACGCACCCGATTCATGCCGGCCAATTGGCAAATATTGGCGATGCCGCGCATGTCGTCATTCTGAAAGAACCACGCCATCGCCACGTCGATGCCAATGGGAGAATCCAGCGGAGTCGGCGCGTGCAATGGTTCCACCACGCCAACGGTGACTCGATTAGATTCGCCGCCGCGGAAGACTTCATAATACCCGACCGGCAATTGTCCGAGTTTGATCTTTCCGTCCTGTACTTTGCCTTCCGCAACTGTCTTTCCATCGTAATCCACTGTGTGCCATGTTTCTCCCACTGCTGGGGGAGCCGGAACTATAACCACTTCTCCCGCCACAAAGATATTCCCAGGATGTGAGGGCAGGGGATGAGGAATGGTGCGAGTGCCTACCCCGGCGACGGATTGGAAAACTGCGGCAGGCAGCGCGATAGAAAGGCTGACGGCTATGAATATTTTTTTCATGATTGCCCGGAATATGCAGAGTCGAAATTAATCCCGCTCAATTATTGTCGCAGACGGAAATAGCGTTGGGCGGAAGAACCGAAGCTGTTAGTATAAGGGCTCGTGGCGCCAATGGTATCGGTGTAAGTGCCGGTGACATTCGTGGAAGACTGAAGAACGAAAGCGCCACTCCAACTCAGAATAATATTGGAACCATTGCTGGAGAACCCAAGGGTTGGCGAGGGCAACACGGTGTTTACGATTGGGCCGAAACGAACGCTGCGGAAGGTTTGATTGACACCCGCCGAGGCCAGAGTTGTACCAACCGAAGCCGAACCCGTATCTTCAATCATTACGATGCGGTTATTATCATTTTCTAATTCCTTGCTCACCGCGTAGATGACTGGATTTGCGCCGCTGAAATCAGCGGTCAAATAGCGCACGCCACGAGGAAGTCCGTTGGTCATGGTATAAGTCAACGTCCAGTTCGAGCCGTCGAAATCGTAGCGTTGAACGCCGCCGCCGTTGGAAGCAATGCGGTCGTCCGCCACGTAAATCAGGTTGCCCGCGGCGTTGACTTCCAAGTCGGAACTTCCTGTTGTGCCGGGAAACAGAACGGTCGCCGTGGATAGGCTCGTCGGCATGCCATTCAGTTTCAAAACGCCGTTGTTGCCACTGACAGCGGACACACAATAGATGTCGCCGTTGTATAATCCCATGAAACGAAGATTCAAAAAGTTAGTTTCGACCACAGAAGCGGGCGCGCCAAAGCCGAAGTAGTAAGCTCCCGCAGCACCGGCGCCGCCCCAGAAATTATTGGTCCCGTCCGTCACGCCACAACGCCAATATTGTTGGGAGAAACCGGAGAAATTAGTGTCGGCGACCCTGAGAGTGTATTGCCCATTTGAATCAATGGTCGCAATGCCACGCGGCACGGCGCCAGAGGTCGAATCTTTCAGGTTGGAAGCATAACCGATGTTGGTGTTATAACCCGCCATAACGATGAAGCGCTGATCTTTCGAGCGGGTCAAGCCGCTGCCACTGATGCTGCCACTGTTGCCGCCATCAACATTGTTCAAGCCGATGGTGATCATCGAGGACGACCCGCTTTCCGGAATGGTTATCGTGTTCACATAAGTGCCAGTAGTTTTGAACTGATCGATATACATGGAATTACCATTCAAGATCAGGCTCTGTGCGCCGTCACCCACACGAATCACCATCAGGTTGCTCCGGGCCAGCGTCAGATTATTGGAAATTGTCAAAGCGACCACTGAACTAGTGACCGCACTGAACGAGTTTGAAACAATGACCCGGTAATTGTCAGCCAGGCTGGCCTGCACGTTGGTCAAAACGTACGTTGAGGAATTGGCGTTCGGTATGTTAGTGCCTGCCCGTTGCCATTGATAAGTAAAAGGCGTTGAGCCACCCGCGCCAACCACAAAGACCGCCCTGGTACCTGGAACCATTGTGCGCGGGCTTGGAGGGATGAGAATCGAAACCGGACTCAACACGGTAAGCGTTGCCCCGCTGCTCGTCGCGGTGCCAAAGGCATTCACCGCGGTTGCCGTATAGGTTGCCTGGTCAGTCGAAGAAATATTTGAGATGGTCAGAGTATCAGAGGAGGTGCCCGATAAATTGCCGCTGTCGAAAATGAAATTCCCATTTTTAAACCACTGATAGGTAAATGATCCAGTACCCACCGCCTGCACGTGAAAAACTGCAGTCGCACCAGCAGCGTTGGTAACGAAAACCGGTTGGGCGGATATGAAAGGATCGAGCACAGTCAATTGTGCCGTGGTGCTGTTCACCATGCCCAAAGCGTTGCTGACTGTTACCGTATAATTTCCGCCATCAGGAAAAGAAACACCAGTGAGCGTCAGAATATTGCTGTGGCTGCCGGAAATATTTCCACCGTCGCTAAGATCACCCACGCCTTCTTTGTGCCACTGGTAGCCAAAGGGTGCAGTGCCGGAGGCAGTAACCTGGAAAATTGAGGTCGTGCCATAATTATTCGTATGGCCTTGCGGTTGGGTCGTAATGATCGGGTCGGTGAGAAGATTCAGGTTGGCACTGGTGCTTTGCACAGAATTGCCCAGCCCGTTCGTGACCAGAACGGCATATGTTCCGACATCACTCGCGGAAATACTGCTGACCGTCAAGGTCGCGCTGGTTGCGCCGGAAATGTTTCCACCATCACTGAGAGGATTACCATCTTTCGTCCACTGATACGTCAAGGTCGCTGTTCCCCGCGCAGTGACGCTGAAGGTGGCATTATTGCCAGGCGGAATGGTTTGGCTGACCGGCGAGGTCAAAATGGCGGGATCGCCACCGGTGACGGACGACCAATTCGTGCCGATACGCAACTCATCAAGAATACCGCTCGGTGCAGTTGTATTTTGGCACAAGACCGCAAAGCCCTGCACTCCGCTCGTATTCAAATTGCCAACGGTCGATGTAAAGTTGACCGCAGAAACGGTCGGAGACGGTGCATTGGTCGAACCGAAAGAGGAACTCGAAGGATTGATCCAAAGATTTACGTTAGTGGCACCGCCCACCAATTCGTAAGAGCCGACGATGAACAAGACATCATTAACATTATATACAGTGCTATCATAAACAAAATCAGTCGTGGTGCTGTTTCTACCCACTCCGAGCGCGTAGCCAGAACCGGATTTTTTGGTCAGCAGCCGTGTTCCGGCCCGAGCCAACTGTTGGACTTGCCCGGCTGAACCATCGCTAAAACAAACAAAGTAATTATTCGCAGCAGTGGTGGGCACAGCGGAAATATCAGTGATCTTTAATAGGAAAGAGTAATAAGCCCTGCCGCCGGTGGTTACGGTGGCATTGAAATTCAGGCGTGCGCTCATCGTGGCGCTGGGCGCAAAAGAGACGCTGTTGCCTGAGCCAGACGGCATGTTTGAATACGAGAGATTGCCCGCCACAATCATCGGTTCTATGCCCGGGAAATTACCGCCCAGGGAATTCCATGCATTGCCGGAAACATTCTGGCCGGCTAAAGGCGTGCCGGGAGTATAGCTGCTTCCACCGGTTGCCGTCGCATTCGCAAAAGGATCAAAAAATGGCAGCGCCGCTGTCGCCTGATGCAGGAGGAAGGACAGTTGAAGAAGAATCAGTAGTTTTTTCATAAGATAGGAATTTAATTTCAACTGACGCCGACAGTGCGGACGACGTGTGCCATGGAAATCCAAGTATTAAAAATTGCGATTGAACCGGTTGGTAATCTCATAGACCAAGTTGCAAAAATGACTCACCAATAACCTATGTACTCCGCATTGGGGCCGGAGGTTTTATTGAAAAATACAAACCGCTGATGCATAAAAGCTTGTTTGCGCCATAAAACCGAGCCATCCACTGACCCAACATTCCCGCCTTCCGAGCCTAAAACAGTCGGTTCCACTAATTGCCCGGAAGCACTATTGCGGGGGCCAGCGGTACAATGTGGCGCATCACTCACATTATTAAATGTGCCCGCTGAAGTGGTGAAAGTATCCGTGCCCTTGCTGATAACATCAGCCATTAGAACTGTATAAGGAGTGACGTCAGTGGTCTTTTTTGGTGAATCAAATGGCCAGGGTTGTGTTCCGTAAAATCCATCTCGCGCACGCGTGTCGATCTCGGTCGGCATCCCCCACAAACAAAAAAATCCCGCTCGTGTGCCAACGGTTGATGAATAGACCCAATAACCGTCCTTGTTCTTGTTGGGACAGGTAATGGCATTGGTACTGACGCCTTGAGAGAAGAAGTAATTGAAGGATTCCTGCGGCAACCAGACGGCGTGATACACCGTATTGCCGCGAAGCGCGCTGGGAAATGTGTCTTGATTTTCATGCGCATACATCATTGCAGTCAATCCCACCTGGCGCATGTTGGATTTGCACGCTGTACGGTTTGCGCGCTCCTTTGCCTTCGCCAGCGCGGGCAACAGCAGGGCAGCCAAAATCGCAATAATGGCAATTACCACCAAAAGCTCGATAAGTGTGAAACCGTCCCTTGTACGCTGAATTTTTTTGCGAATTGGCACCATCAAATTGTTCCCCGAACACCCATAGTAGCTAGTTGTTCTTTGCCTCAACGACGATTGCATAATATGCCTGTTTTGTGGGTTCGTTATATAACTAACGCAATCGATTGCGCAATGTCAATATATTTCCTCTTTGGGTTGAACTTTTAGTAACTGCCCATTAGCTCAATAATCCGATGATTTATTACAACAGGAAAATTGAGCTTTCTATTACTCCGTAAAAGCCTGTAACTCAGCGCAAGATGAAAAAGCCTGCTTGGCATCGTCCCCGCACGCTGGTTTGCCAATCACTCGGATGGCGATGGCTTCAACCGGCTTTTTCAATTCGCAGATGAATTGTTCCTCGCCTTTAAGTCCCGCGCTGCTGGTGGCGGTGGTGTTCGGATAAGTTTCAAATTCGCCCACCTTTATCCACTGCCCATCCGCCGTGGTTTTGATTTGTATGCGCGGCTTGCCCTCGCCGGAATCGAACCACCCGCCATCGTGGGAAGTCTGGCCATGGGCAAATATCACCCGCCGGATGGTAACTGACTCTTCCAACGTCACGGCATACCAATCCTGGGTTGGCGCCTTTCCATTAGCGGTGGCCGCCACGCTTTGAAAACTCCCATCGATGATGGAGCCGCCGACATTCATTTTGCGGGACCGCGATTCCAATCCATTTAGCAAAAGATTTTTGTTTGGGCTTGACCCGCCATATGGCAACCAAACTTTGTATGACGTGCCTGTCGTGCCCGCATCCGCAAAAGGAATCAAACGGATTTGCAATTCCTTTGCCTCTTTCGCCGAATTGCCCGGTTTACGAGTGAGGGCATTGATCCGAAAGACTTCTGCACCCGGCCAGGATTTCATTTTTTCAGGTGCAGGCTCCGGCGTGATATTCAATGCAGCCAATTCAGTGCCGGCTACACCTATGTTACGGAGCGAATTCTCATTTGTTTTCAACAAAGCCTCATCCGCCGTTAATACCAACGGTCCATACAGGATCGCCACTTTGCCTTCGTTCTTGTGATCTCCCACAATCACGCGCGGTTCCAATTTGAATTGGAGTTGAATTTGATCATCTTGCTTCCATTTCCTGTTAAGTGCCACATACCCATCGGCGGCAGGTTTAGCATCCATTGTTTTACCGTCCACCTGGACAATGGCATTTCGGCACCAAGCCGGAACACGCACTTTAACGGTGAATTGTTTTTCAACAGCCGGTGTTACCGTGATGTTAATTTTACCATCACTAGGATAGCGTGTTTCGGTAGCTAGAGTAACCGCTGTTTTATCGTGGAGAATCAGTTTGGTTACACCCGCATCATAAAGATTTACCACGATGCCATCCGCATCGGTGCTGGCGGCAAAAGTAGGAATGAGCGCCACACCACGCGGTCCGCTGGAAAGGCAGCAATGACCATCCAAAGTACTACTGTACGGTTTTTTTCCAGCCATCTCCACATAGTAACCCCAAGCCGAACCGTCACAAAGTTGAGCGCCAAAAAGCTGATTCAAAATGGTCCGCTCCAATTGCTCTGCAAAGCGCGCTTCGCCGGTCAAACGCAACAGGTGGGCGTTGAATTGAAGCCAGGTAACTGTGACGCACGTTTCACCCACATTGTTGACATTCGGCAGATCATAGTCGGCATGAAAATGCTCGCGATAGCTGGCGGTGCCGGTCAAGTAAAGATGATGATCCATGATGTCCTGCCAGGCGTTAAGGCAGGCATCGAGAATTTTGCGGTCGCCAACGGTTCGATAGTATTCCAACGCTCCGTTTAGACAGGAAAGCATTTCATAAGATTTGGCGGTGCCAACTTCTGCGACATGTTTGCTTTTAAGCAGCGTGGAAATGATTTTGGCTCCATTCGGTCTCTCCCAGGAGCGAAAGATATAGTTGCAGAAATCAAGATACCGTTTCTCGCCAGTTAGTCGGTAAAGCAATACCATCGGTTCCAACACACTCGTCGGCGCCATGCCCAGGTGCAGCCCCGCCTCGTTAATGTCCTTTTGACCGGGTTCATCGCCAAAAGTGCGGCAAAGCAGGTCGGCCATCTTGCGACAGGCGGGCAGCGGTTCCATGTTGCCTGTGTAACGCATGTAAGTGATCAGGCCGATGAGATTATATTTGTGCGCCCAGACATCCCATTCCGTCCACCGGTCCTTTTCCAGATAAGTGCCCAGATAACCGTCGGGAAGCTGGCACTTCACCAATTCCACCGCCGCATAATCGAGTTTTTTTCGCAATTCAGGATCGCCCGTATTGGCCCAGGCCAGCGTCGCCGCATGCATCCATTTGCCGATGTGTTCGCCGTCCCAAGTCTGTCGGCCCGGACGTTTGCGATAGCCTTCGAGAAGACGCGATATGTCCAATTTCACCAGCCGATTTCCTTCATTGGCTTCAATCCTGGAACCAATCCAACCAGTGAGGCGAATGTGATCTGGCGTTTGTGGGTCCTGCTGATCCGGGATTGCCACCACTACTTTTTCAGGAACAAGAGTAACTGCCGGGGCGGGCAAATGTGCTCCCGCCAAAAGAAAAATCAGGACTGAGATTTTGAACCACGAATTGGCTGTTAACGTATTAAAACGACCAGAATAACGGCTGTCACTTTTACTATTTTGGAAGAGAGCCATGCTTTGTGAGGGTTGGACACATTGGTGCAACATATCATTACCTTTTGAAAAATATTGGTACATGATTCTTGTGGATTTTCAATTACGCAATCGTTTGCGCTAAGATGCTTTTGGAATCAGGCCAAGTCAACTTGAAACAGCAAATTATGGTAATTGAACCGCAAGGCGTACAAAAAGCGATGATGTGTTGGAGACAGGCTGGGTTGCCCGGAAAGTCACCTTCTCGAAACCGGGAGTCGCCAAAGGCATTGTCGAAATAACCGATCCGGCGAGAGGAGTCCAATTCACCAAGTTGGTTGAAGATTGAATCTGGTAAGTCAATTCGTGGGTGCCAGTGAGACGACGGTTAAACTGTATTTGTAAATGGTGGGTGCTAATTTCAGAATCAATTTTCGCAAACTGGGAATCAGCGATCAGCGGTTGCCCGCCAAAGGCATATTCGCCCAAGGTCGTGACACCGTCACCATCATTGTCGGCACTCCAGTTGGCTATTGTGCTGCCAAAGTAACGGCGCTGCCAGACGGCGGCAGATTGATTGGTGGCATTATACAATGAAGCAATTTCCGTTGCACTGAGTGCCCGATTGTAAACTCGCACCTCGTCAATTGCACCATCAAAGAAGCGATCCTGCACATCACTGCCAATTTTAACAGCTTCCATGAAAATGGTATTGATGGCCTGCGCTTGTGAACTGCTTACCGATTCCAGCGTGCCATCCACGTAGAGTTTTACGTCGGTGACATCCGGAGTGCCGTCGTTTTGAAAAGTGCAAGCAACATGATGCCACTGGCCATCATTGATCAACCGGCTGCCTTGCACCCAACCGCCGGTTACCTCCAGGCATACGGTTCCGGCTTGGATGAGAAATGTCCATTTATTACCGGTGGCATTAGGTCCCCAGCTAATAATAGACATATTACTGGCAGCGGTGGTCTTGATCCATGCGGCGCAGGTGCGGGCATTGTTGCCAGTTATTCCATTAAAACCCGTGATGCTCACAAAACTATTCGTGCCGTTAAAATCAAGCGCCCGATTATAACGACCGGCCACCCATTGATTGGGATCATTTGTAAAGCCCTGTAACTGTGCAATCGCAAATCCGCCTGCTTCAGTTGTCGTTAGCCCAGCAACTTCGTTGAAGGGAAACCAATAACTTCCGTCCACATAAGCGACTTTTACCTGAACTTTAGCAGAACTTTGCGCAGCTCCGTCGCTTACCGTGTAAGTGAAACTGTCCTCCCCGAGAAACCCTGCATTTGGTGTGTAGCGAATCTGGCCATTAACGATTACAGCATTGCCGGCGAACGGTTGAGAAACGCTGGTTATCGTCAGCGGCGCAGGCAAACCATCATCCGTATCATTGGCGAGTAAATTCACCATTATGGGCGTTGCCATGGAAGTGATGGCGAAATCATCGTTGGGAACCGGACTGGTGGAGCAATTCGTGCAGGTTGAACAGAATGCAGTGATTGGAACTGACTGTTTGGCGATATTGGGCCCGGAGTATTTCAAACTCAGAAGGTTGGTGCCGCTAATATGACGATAGATCAAGCGCAACGGATGGAGCCCCGCCTTTAGTTTGATACCGGCCGATACTTCACCGTTGGTGTGGGTGAAATCATCATCAATGACCGTCGCATCATGCAACCGAAGCAGCGCTCCGGCATCCGTGTTGAGATAGAAGGTGTAATCCCCGTCTGTTTGTAACCGGATGAACCCAGTATATTCGATTGCATAGTTGGTTTCACGAGTGCGAACGGTGAGGTCAAGCCCGGCAACATGCCCGGTCGAGGCAGTCGTGAGCATGGCAACGTCCGGAACCCAAGGCCATGCGCCTTCATATACGGCAAAGTTCAACAAGCCATTCGTAGTGGGCACGAAGTTGATTGAAGGAACTAACTCAGCATCGTACGGTCGCGGAGCCTCGGCATCGGGTCGGCGCAACTGAAGCACTTGATCTTTCATCTGCTGTTGCAGAACCGCAAAGGCAGGGTTGGTAGCCAAGTTGGTAATCTGTTTTGGATCATTGGCCACATCGTAGATTTCGAAGTCGTTGGTTTGGGAAGTGATGTCATAGCGGACACCTTGATAACCGTTCAGCCCGATGACTTGCATTTGATTGCGTGTGCGATTGCGATGACCAGGCTCAAACTCGGAATAATCCGGCGTCGAAGTCGCATCATAATATTCAACATAGACGGTGCCAGGGCGTTGATTGCCGCTGCCGAGCAACGTGGGAATCAACGAAACCCCATCGGTATGTGCAGGGGCCGGCAGACCAGCCAGTTCAGTGAAGGTGGGCATCCAGTCATGAAATTGCGACGGTGTGTTGTTGGTTGAACCTGCCGGAATGGTGCCGGGCCAGCGCACGAATGTGGGCATGCGAATACCGCCTTCAAAGGTGTCCCGTTTGACGCCGTCCATCGGGCCAAAGTTGTCGAAGAAATCAGCGCTGTATCTCGGCGTGAGACTCAACGCATCTTCAATCGTCGGGCCATTATCTGAAGTAAAAACGACGATGGTATTCGTGTCCATGGCCAGGTCTTGCAACAACTTTTTTATATCCCCAACCGCGCCATCAATCCGGCGCACCGATGTCGCGTAGCGTTTGAATACTTCGGGCCAGGCAACTTCCGGAGTGGCAGGATTGCCATCGTCGTCATAAGTGGCATTGGCATAATCCGGATGCACGAAAGAATCCACAGTCCCGCTGGCGGTGTTGATCATGTTGCCGGGCGTTCCCAGCCATTGCAGCCCGCCGCCAGTGCCGCCTCCCGTCGGATAAGCTTGGGTTGGCAATTCATACACGGAATGCGGCGTATCAAAAGCCAGATAGAGAAAGAATGGTTTTCCCGGTTGTGCAGTGTGCTGGTCTTGAATCCACTTTTTGGCGCGGGCGGTGAATAGGTCAGTCGTGTAACATTTGTCCAGGCTCGCGACGATATTATTGGTGCCGTCGTAACATTCCTTGCTGCGGCTGCTATAGATGGCTTCTTTCGGATAATGCTCGTGGCCGTCGGCATGACGCACGTAACCAAAGAAGTAATCAAATCCACGCTGGATCGGGTAAGCAGGCCATTCAGCCGGGATTGTGCCACCGTCCGCGTCTCCCGCCAAGCCCCACTTGCCGATGACCGCAGTTGCATAACCTGCTTTTTTAAGCACCGATCCAAGTGTGTGATTATTCGCCAGCGCCTTGTCGAACTGTTGGTCGCGCACATTGGCATGACCTTGATGGAGTCCCAAAAGCAATGAAGCCCGCGACGGCGCACAAACTGGCGCCGGACAATAATGCCGAAGCAGTTGAATTCCTTCAGCGGCGAAAGCATCCAGATTCGGCGTTGACTCCCTTGGCAATCCCGGTGCGCGATTGTTTTGAAAGAGGATTCCCGAATCGCCATAGCCCAAATCATCGCACAGGATGTAAATGATGTTCGGCCGGCGTGCGACAATGGACGGATCGGTCATGAACAAATCAGCGTTGCTGCTCAGGATGCTGCTGCCAAGGCCATTGCCCACCCGGGCCTGATAGGAACCAACATCAGCGGCGGAAATATTGCCAATGGTGAGCATGGCCGTATTTGCGCCGGAGGTATGTCCATTATTGCTCAAAGCGCCTCCGTCCTTAAACCATTGATAAGTCAGCGGTGCAGTTCCACCTGCAACCACTTGAAAGATGGCATTCGTGCCTGCAGGCAAGGCTTGGTCCACCGGTTGGACGTTGATGGCAGGATCATTCACCGACAATGTCGCCGTGATACTGACAATTGATCCGGATGAATTTGTAATGCGCACGGAATACCCGCCTGCGTCTGCTTGAATAAGATTATTAATGGATAAAGTTGCTGAATTCGCGCCGGAAAATTTTCCGTTGTTAACCAAATCAACCCCATTTTTCCTCCATTGATAACTCAAGGGCGGTGCGCCCGTTGCGGTAGCCGAGAAGGTGGCCGTGGTTCCCGCGTTTTGTGTCTGGTTCGCTGGCTGCAATGCAATGTCCAACCCGCCTGTGACGATGGCCCAACTCGTACCAATGTGCAGTTCATCGACGAGACAACTTGGCGGCGCATTGGTGCGGCACCCCAGAACAAATGCCCGGATGCCATTTGAATTCAAGTCCGCTCCGCCAGTGGCGGTAATGGTGGGTAACGGCGCAGTGTTGGAGCCGAATGCTGTTGCGGGAGGATTAATCCATAAATTGGCAGTGTGATTGTTGTAGTCGTAGGACCCGACCACAAATAGCACTTCGTTGGTATTTCTTTGCGTTGGATCGAACACCCAGTCACTGGGGGTATTGGAGTTTCTCGCCACACCCAGTTTGAAACCGATGCCGGATCTTTTAGTATAAACCCGGGTCGCCGTCCGCAACAAAGTCGCATTCTGAGAGCCAATCGTATCTCCAAATCCTGCAAAGTAATTGTTCTGTGTTCCAGTCGTGTCCACGGCAGAGAGATCTAGAACCTTTAGCAGGAAAGAAAAGTAAACCGCCCCGGTCGTGGTGGTAAAATTGAGCGACAATCGCCCCATCACTCCGGTGCTGGCCGGAATAAAAACGCTATTGCCAGTCGATGGCGGTAAACCTGGGTAAGACAGGTTTCCGGCAGCAATCAAAGGAAATCCAGTGGCTGGTGGGGCAGGGGTGTTTGTAAGTGCAAACCATGTATTTCCGGAATTTCCCGTTTGGCCGAATAAAAAACTGCCTACTGTATAGCTGGTTCCTCCATTGGTGGTCGCATCAACAAAGAGATCAAAACAAGTGGCAGCTTGGGCGCCTTCCCGGAAAAGAAAAACCAGCAGAAGAAACAGGAACTTTTTCATGTAAAATACGACTGAGTCCTGTCATGGCCAAATGCTTCAGTAACTATAAATACCACCGAGTCCGCAAATGTTGGCCAGTGGTGTCAACGCACCGCTGAACCAAGCTCAATTTTTGGATGCCTTGCGCAGAAAGCGACTCAGACCGAGCATAACCAAACCCAATGCGCCCAGAGTAATTGTTGTGGGCTCAGGAACTGCTGGAGTTACATCCGCCCAATTCAGTCCAAACCGCAAATCGTCAATCAAGCCTCCAGCAGGTTCATTGGCATTACGATTATAGAGGGTGAAACTCGCTACCCGAACAAGATCGTTTCCCGAAGTAGAAGAGAGCGAACCGCCAGGTGCCGAAGCGGCACCGAAATCAGAAGAATTGGGATTGATCCAAAGCTGGGAGACATCATCGGAGCCGCTAGAAGTGTTAAATGTATAGCTGCCAACTATAAAAACAGTACTTGCAGTAGTAAACTCACCTGAAGCCCAGACAAAGTTGGCCGGAGTGCCGAGGGATTTATCCAACCCGATATTATAAGCTCCGGGTGTGGTGAGGGAAGCGCGAGTGACGACACGCGTTGCCACCGTATTGGGAACAGTTGATTGTGCTCCTTGAGAATTATTATAGCCCGCCCAAAAGATGCCCCCGGTGGTTAAGGTGGAAATATCCGTGAGTTTCATCGCGAAAGAAAAATAAACTGTGCCTGCGGTGATACCGCCAGCTCCAACGCTTAAATTGAGGCGCGCGTTATTGCCATTACCGCCAAAGGCGGCACTGTGACCACCACCCGCCGAATATAAACCGGGAACTATCAAGTCCCCATTGGCAATGGTTGGTTGTGGAGAAGAGCCTGGCACACCCGCCAGAAACCAACTTTGTCCACCAGCATCCTTCTGGCCTGCCAGGTTATCGCCAGTGTTGTAAGAGGTGCCGCCCGCCCCGGTCGCATCAGAAAATGATTCGTAATCGGGCAAAGCAAAGGCCGATACGGTGAGGGAACTAAGTGAAAAAAACAGGAGAAATTTCTTCATGGAAGCACCTTGGTGGGTAATGCATTTCATTACTGGGTTCATGTATGACAACGCAATCGTTTGCGCAATGGTGCTTTTTGTAACTCACCGTGTCAATTGTTTTATTATCTCATGTCGCGACTCTTTATAATGTCCCCATGTGAACTCGTTTAAAATGTCCCCATTGGGGTGTTGCTGGTGTAGAGCAACCCCGATACATGGAGCCATTATTAATGAGCAGCAAGGAACGGAAACGGATG
>JAQGPC010000161.1 GCA_028293285.1 Pedosphaera sp. | reverse complement strand
TCAGACACCCCGGGAATTTGCGCGGCGATTCAACGCAAAGCTCCGGGTCGCTACGCTCCCCTCCGCTTTGCGTTGAAGCACATAAAAACAGGCTAAGACTAACTCTGATACCTGTCCACTTTCGGGGGTCCGGTCACGCTGCCTAACCCCTATTAAGCCCGCCCGGGTAAATGACCACGCTGCCAGACAAATTGCTGCGTCCAACGAGGAGTTTTAGCTTATGCAAACATTTGATGCATCCAAACCGGGAAATAATTCCCGGTTGCGGCAATGGAAATTGCTTATTCTCGCGGCTGAGGTGTTCGTTGTCTTAAGCTGGCTGTACGAACTGGGGCTGAGAATTGCCTGGCATTACAATGTGGGCGGGCATCCTCATGTGATGGCTGTCTATAAAATTTTTGATTCTGTAATGATGCCGATGATTTGGATGTATTTTGCGGCCATGTTGTTCCTGCTAATAGCCAGCCCGTTTTTTCTCAAGTCGCTCGGCGCAACCGCCCTTAGGGCATGGATTCTGGGAGCGGTGGCTTTGTTGTGTTTGATTTCATCAATACTGAAATGATATCGCGGATTGTATATTAATTGTCAGGCATCCCGCAATCGACCCCATACCAGTATGAAAAAGAACAAATCGGAAGACGCAGAGACAGAAGCATTGATGCAGGAAGGCGTCACGCAGACCGTGGAGTTGGCCAAAGAGAATGGTGTCACCCTGGATTTTTCCGACGAGTCCATCCAGCATATCGAAAATTTGCTCGCCGAGTGCCACCGCGAATACAAGAAGGTAAAGAGCGAGGATGGATTTCACGGTCTCGCCATGATGTTCGGTGCCTACATCGGGGAAGTTATCCGCAAGAAGGGGTTTGGCGGGAGTTGGGCGAGAAACCATCCCGACATGGGCGAGAACTCATTTCCATTTCATTGGCGCGGGCAGGACTTATTCCTGTATGGTTGGTGCGCCAAGCGGATATTCGACGGAGACGCGGACAATGTGGCCTTCAAATACAAGGCGCTCATTTTGGATAAACTCCAATAGCATGCCCAACAGGAGTGTCGGCAGCTTTTGATTTGGGATGATCATTTCCCGTAATACGACACAAGCTACTCCATCCAGCAGATTAATTCAGCTTGATCAGGATAACTCGAGCTCATATTTTGCACCTCGAATGAAACGAGGGATGCTTCTCCACTCGCTGGCCATTACCAGCTCACTTAATGAGGTTAAAAATGCCAGAAAACGCAAAGCTTAAACGACCTGCATCTCACCGATGGACCATTGGCATTACGGCCTTCATGACCATTGGATTCGTTCTCTTCCTTATCAATATAATCATGGGACGATCCGGCGCCACCAGCACCATACGTCAATATTGGCCCGTGATGGCATTTCTCTCGTTTTGTGCACTGGCTCTATTATCCCTTCTTTTCGGAGGACGCCAAAAATGGGCATATTACGTTACATCAGCATTTCTCGCCATTTGGGCATTTCGGGGAGTTTATACGTCTTTTTTATACGCTTATTACTTCATCTTTACAACATCTCCGCTCAACACCCCTTACTTCCATTTGGCTGAGCAAAATCAACCTTTCGTTGTCCAGCAACACGTGTCTGGAGTTAAACAGATCATGGTGGCTGTGGCTGCGGGTCTCCTAATCTGGCTTTTCCTTCGGTTCGCAATTGGACGCCAGAGTAGAAGTTATTATCAATTTCCAGTCCTGGAAAATGTGAAGGCTGACAAGAGCGATGCGACGAATCTCCTCCCAGATTAAGTAGCCGGACATTACGAGACTATTTGAATTGCGATAATTGCATTCAGCGAAGTTTCACCTTGTTCAAGCAGTTCAGAGAAAACCCACCGAGCCAATCACTTCCACCCCTCCAATCTATAACCATGTAACAATTTAACTCTTGTAACCTTCCCTCACCGCATCCTCCCACTCCCCTCAATCGGCCACACATCTTCCACCACGCCGTCCCGATGAACGACAAACTCGCGATACAGATTCGAAGTTGTGCAACCGTGTGACGGGATTAATTCGAGATGATCGCCCACGCCGAGCTTGCAATCTTTCGGCAATGAGATGGAAGTGTGTTCTTCCGAGCCAAATCTGGCGACGGATGCACCGGGGAAGTCTTTCACGCGCGGTGGGCCAAACTCTGCGCCTACACCTTTACGCCCCACATCAATGATCGCCAGCTCCGGCGTCGGTCGGCTGATGACCGTAGCCAGGATCGACATCGCCTGTCGAAACTCAGGGCGGATGTCGAAGTAATACCAATCCATCGCCGCATAAGAACCGGCCTGCACTTCATCGACCCCCGGAAAATCGCCGGTGAAAGTATAAGTCCCCGTGCCACCACCCGTGACGATATTCACCGGAATCCCAGCGCTTTCAATGAGCCGCCGCGTTTCCACCAGCGGTCCAAGGGCGGCCCGTGTTTTCTCCGCACGCTCGGCTTCGTCGCGCAAATCTACCAGATGCCCTTCGTAACCCTGCAACCCCTCGAATTTGATTCCCGGCAGCGAGGCAATCAATCGCACCAGCGCCAGCGCAGGTGTGCCCGCCTGAACTCCGCAACGATTCAAACCGATATTCACCTCCACGAGCACGCGGATTTCCACCTTTGCAGTTGTAGCAGCTTCCGAGAGCATCCGAATATTCGTCTCCGAATCCACCGCAACCATTGGCGCAGCCCGCTTCGCCAACTCCACCAGCCTCGCGATTTTGACGCGACCCACAATCTGGTTGGCAATGAGAATTTCACGAATACCGGCATCCGCCAAAACCTCCGCCTCGCCCAACTTCGCGCAAGTGATGCCCACCGCACCCGCCTGCATTTGCAGTTGGGAGATGCGCGTGCATTTATGGCTCTTGAAATGCGGCCGCAACCCGCTGGGCCGATTGGCAAAGAATGCAGCTATCCGCGCGATATTCGCCCGCAACGCCTCGCCATCCAAAAGCAACGAAGGCGTATCCACCTCGGCGAGAGACTTGCCCTTCCAATTGTTTGGATTCATCGAACTCATGACCATTGTGTTTAGGATGTTAATACGAATTAAAAGTTATAGCTGTTCCGCGAAGCGGGAATAGTGGGCAAGCATTTTACACGAAGTCAAAATAATTGACTGCGACTTGACAGCCCAAGTTGATTCACAATTAATGATGTCTGTACACTTGGGTAAACACCACTATGAAAATTGAAGGAATCAAGGGCTGTTTCGAGAAGACTCGCGGCATGTTTTATTTTGCAAGGATGTGTTCCAAAATTCGTCTGCACGGACAGGGCAAGCTCCCAAAGGACTACCATGAAATGCTTGGGCAGGGTTTCGATGGGCGGACATGCCGGTATTTGAGGGTTCGGTATGAGGATGTCAAAGCCCACGTGCTTTCTGGAAAGACCGACGAGGAGGTTCTCGACTGGTGCTTCGCCAATGGCCGACAACTCACCGACGAGGAGATTTTGATTTATAACAGTTTCATGAGTAAGCGGGGCTGGCACGACGACGAAACTGATGGATTCATCCCGGAGATGATTAAGCAGTATGGCTTGAAAGATGATGGCACTGTGCTCACGGACTTTGACCTCATCGAGATGGACGAGGGCAGATGGTATCCCGACATGTGGAGGGATGCCTGGAAGTGACCGTGTTTATCATGAGCAAGACACCACCCAACCAGAGTGCGGCAGCGAACCGCCAGCCCGTCCCGCATGCGGGATCGGACGGTTCAGGGTATTTCGTGAGTGACCTCGCTCTCCCGCCAGCCATGAATAACTTCGGATGACCTATATTGGACGTCAGGCCACTTCACCATGCGCATTATCGTCTTAATTCTGTTGAGTCCGGTTCTTCTGCTTGGCTGGCTTCTAGGGTTGCGTCGCCGCGACATCGCGTATTTACCCGAAGGGCATCCAGACATGGCGAAGGCGATAGCTGAAGCGCGAGCCACACTTCCCGAGTTTCGACGCTTGTTGGCGTCACCTGAGCCGGGCATGGCCAACTTCGGCATTAAGGCGCGGTTTCCCGTCCAAGGGGGCAGTGAGCATTGTTGGGTTGGTGACTTGGAGATGAGAGGTTCTGGTTTTTTCGGCAAGCTCACCAACCATCCGCAAAGTCTGCATGAGATGGTATTGGGGAGTATGGTGGACATCACCGAGGACATGATCACTGACTGGGCATACTCCAAGGATGGTGTTTATTCCGGTCATTTCACGACGAGAGTATTGTTGCCGCGCATGTCGAAGAGGATGCGCCAGCAGGTGGAGACGATTTATGGATGGTCTGGAGATGACGGCTACCGCCACAATCGACATTCCAAGGGTGAGTCCGCTACCGGAAGAGTTATATTACCTTTGCTTAATTGTCGGCCTTGGCAAGGATGAGATACCCATTGAGACGGAAATTTGGATTTTGAAAAATGAAGAGACATCCCTAAAACCGTAGTATCTATTCATAATTATGTCCCACACTCCATTGATTAAAATCCGCGAAGCGAGCAGTTCCGACGTTCCGCTCATTCTAAACTTCATCCGCAAGAAAGCGACTTTCGACGGAGTGCCGCATTGGGTGGAGGCGACGGAGGACAAATTGCGGAACGAACTTTTTGGCGCTCATCCCACGGCATCCGCCCTGTTCGCGGAGGCGAATGACCAGGCCATTGGCATTGCCATTTATTTTCTCACCTTCTCCTCGTTTCTGGCGCGACCGGGCATCTGGTTGGATGATTTGTATGTGGATGAGAATGCCCGTGGTCAAGGAGCAGGCAAGGCGTTGTTGGCGCACCTGGCCAAGCTCGCCGAAGAGCGCGGATACGGACGCGTAGAATGGGTCACCGCTGCCGATAACGCAAAAGGCCTGGCCTTCTATCAACGCAACGGCGCGTGTGTCCAAGACGTCGTCCGCATCTTGCGCTTGGACCGTGCCGCTATCACCCAACTCGCATGTAATGGTGCTGCCTGATACAACATTCAAGCTGACTCTGGTCGCATCATGGTTGCATACACTTGCGCCAGTTGGGCGTAGCCCAAAGTCGTGGTTATCAACCGCTAGGCATTAGCACCAATATGGGACTTTTTTCGCCAACCCCACCGGACAACTGGACAAGAGTTTGCCTAAGGTGCCTTATTTGGGCTTGTCTCATTTTTCTTGGAGCACAATTCTGGTCATGGGATCAGCACTATTCCATCCGTTCGGCTGCGCAACATATGCCTCGCACCTTGGGAGTTGCCTCTGGTGTCCTCCTGTTTGTGCTTTCTATTACTTCATTAAAGACAGATCGCGGACTCGCCTGTTTCGGATTGATATTGAGCATTCCCGCGATGCTGCTCGCATTACTGCCTGAGATAGCATACAACTGAATGTCATGGAATCTTAGTCGATGCCCCTTATGCCACGACTTTACCAAACCAAACTCTGGCAATTACAGATCCCGGATGGATGGACTAAGGAAGGGAGCAATCAGTTGATTACCTTCTTCCGATCTGATGGCGTTGGAATTCTGAGTGTGAGCATGGTCGAAGGAGAATCACCATTTCAAAACGACCGAGCCGAACCTTTTCGTGGGCGATTATCAGGAACTACTTGGACATCGAACTCCGACATTAACTTCATGCGGATTTGGACATTGTCGTGCCGTGGTCGGCAACTTCTGGTTATGTACAGATGCGCGGCAAAGAATGCCGAATTGGAGCTTTCAGAAGTTGACGAAATATTACAGAGCATGTCAGAAAACGGTTCGGAAGCGATGTGACGATGTTGAAGGGAACGTGGAACGGCGTCTTAGTTTGATTGTGCGGTAACGAGTTGATTTATTTACTCTTTTTATGGTCAAATACCCATAAATCGTTATCCCACCCTTCCTTGAACCCTAAAGAAGTATTGCAAGGGTGGCGGAAACACGCATAAATTTTCCCTTATGGTTCACTTTCGCGATACGTACCTGAAAGCTTATCAAGGTATGTTGTTGGCGCGCATTCTGGATGACAAGTTCGCCAGCCTCTACCGGGGCGCGAAAATCCATGGAGGCGTGTTCCTTGGTCGCGGGCAGGAGGCACTGAGTGTCGCCATCGGATTGTTCCTAAATAAAGGCGACGTTTTTGCGCCGCTCATTCGCGATGCCGCCGGTCGGCTCGCCTTTGGCGAACCAGTCATCGACGCTGTGCGGACTTATCTCGGCTCGCCCTTGGGTCCAATGCGCGGGCGCGACGGCAACGTGCATCGTGGCCGCCCCACGGAAGGTTACCTGCCCATGGTCAGTCATTTGGGCGCGATGATTTCGGTGGTGAACGGCGTTTTGATGGCGCACCGTTTTAAAGGCATCAAGGGAACGGTCGGCGCGGCGAGCATCGGGGAAGGCGGCACCTCCACGGGGGCATTTCACGAGGGATTGAACCAGGCTGCGGTGGAAAAATTGCCCTTGGTGCTGGTGGTAGCAAATAATCAATACGCCTATTCCACGCCAAACTCCCGCCAATTTGCCTGTAATGATTTACTCGATAAAGCCATTGGCTACGGTGTCGCCGGGCATGCGGTGGAGGGAAATGATCTCGGTGCATGCCTACGTGTGATGCGCGAAGCGGTCGATAAGGCGCGCAATGGCGGCGGCCCGCAATTGGTGATTGCGAATTTGCTCCGGCTTTGCGGCCACGGCGAACACGACGATTCCCATTACATTGATTCAAAATATAAAGCTGAACAGTTCGGTCGTGATTGTTTGAAGGTGGCCGAGGAATATTTATTGCAGGAAAAATGGGCTGATGCCAAAACGCTGAATTGCTGGCGTGACGAGGCGACGCACAAGGTGGAAGAAGCAGTGGCGATTGTGCAACGGGAGCCGACGCCGGATCCTTACCAGGAAAATTGGACTGCGTTGGCTTCGAAGCATCTTAACGATGGTTTTAACAAGTAATGAACTTAATGATTGTCGCACCAGATTCTGATTTTTGCCGGGCATGAGCATCACTTACCTCGAAGCCATTCGTGAAGCCCAGGCGAAAGCGCTGGCGGATGATCCGCGCGTGTTCATCTACGGGCAGGATGTCGGCAAATTCGGCGGCGCGTTCAAGGCCACGAAAAATCTGGCGCAGGAATTTCCCGGTCGTGTAATCGATGCGCCGATTAGCGAAGACGCCATCATTGGCGCGGCGATTGGCGCGGCCATCGAAGGCATGCGTCCCATCATCGAGATGCAATTCGCTGATTTCTCGACCGTCGCTTTTAATCAAATCGTGAATAACGCCGCCGCGTTGTTCTGGCGCACGAATGTTCCGTGTCCGATTACCGTGCGGTTGCCGTCGGGCGGAACTTCAGGCGGTGGACCTTACCACAGCCAAAGTTTGGAAGCGCTTTACGCGCATTATCCCGGTCTCGTCGTGATGACACCCGCCACGGTGGAGGATGCCTACAGCATGTTGCTCGAAGCGGTGGCGATTGATGACCCGGTGATTTTCTGCGAGCACAAATATCTTTATTATCATTTAAAAGCCGAACGGCTGCCCACCGAAGCGATGCCTGTCGGCAAAGCCCGCATTGCCCGTCCGGGACGCGATATGACCATTGTGGCTTATAGTGCGATGGTGCACGAAGCTTTGGCCGTCGCCGAAGAACTCGCCACGGAAGGAACCGAAGTGGAAGTTGTCGATTTGCGGACCATCAAGCCGCTTGATACCGACACCGTCATGGCGTCAGTCGCACGCACGGGGCGGCTGCTGTGCGTCGGCGAAGCTTTCCCTTGGGGCGGCGTCACGGCGGAAGTCATCGCACGCGTTGCCAGCGAAGGCTTCGGTTTGCTCGATGCCCCGCCGCAACGTCTCAATGCCAAAGACACTCCGGTGCCATATCATCCCAACTTGTGGGCGGTGCATCGGCCCACCGCGCGCAGCATTGCCGCCGCCGCCCGAAACCTGATTCGCCTTTAATCGTATGCCACAGATTCCCATCATCATGCCTCAGCTCGGCGAATCGATTGCCGAGGCCACCATCGTCCGCCTGCTCGTCAAGGATGGCGATCAAGTCCAGGCCGACCAGGACATCATGGAAGTGGAAACCAACAAGGCCACGATGAATGTCGTTTCGCCTTGTCCCGGAAAACTTGAAAAATTTCTCGTCAAGCTGAACGAAAGCTATCCCGTCGGCGCGGTGCTGGGCTATCTCGACGCCAGCGCGGAAGATGCGGCGCGACTGGGTCTGGATCGCCCGGCGGAGGAGTGCGCGGAAAAATGTGAGCCCGCAGCGGAGCAGGGAAGCAAATCACCTTTCAGTGGCAAGCAACGCGGTGTTGAGCCGACGGTGCGCGGTTTGCCAGTGCCCGCGAATGCCGTGGGCGCGAGTTATATGTCTCCGCGCATGAAGGCGCGCATGGATGAACTCGGCTTGCACGCCGCCGATTTGTCCGGTGTGGCCGGTAGCGGTGCGGCCGGCCGCGTGACCATCAAGGATTTTGAAAAGTTTCTCGCGAATCTTGAGAAGAACAAATTAACTCAAGCCTCCTCCATGCGCGTGGCCGTGGCCGATGCGATGCGCCGCAGTTGGACGCGTCCCATTGCAACCGTGGCTTTGCCGGTCTGTCTCGATACCGTCCTCGTGCACCGCAAGACCTGCGATCCCAAGCCAGGTCCGGCGTTGTATGCCCTGCGCGCCCTGGCTTTGGCGTTGTCCGAAAACAGCGCGACCGCTGGCCGATTGATCGGCAATAAAATTGTTCATCCTTCCTCCATCGATGTCGGCTTCGCCGTGGAAGCGGAAGACGGCGTGCTCGTGCCCGTCATTCGCAATGCGGACAAAAAGCCGTTGAAAGAAATGGTGGAGCGTTACAACGAATTGATCGAACTCGCGCGTCAGCGTCGGCTCCCCAGCGACGCCACCGGTGGTTCCATCGCTACCATCACCAATTTCGGCACGTTCGGATTGACTTGGGCCACGCCGATTCCCTTGCCGGAACAGACGTTGGTATTAGGCATGGGCGCCGGTCGCCTGGTACCAAGCTGGGATGCCAAGAAAGCCCAATTCGTCCCCGTCATGGAAGCCAACATGACCCTGAGCTTTGATCATCGCGTTCTCGATGGCGGTGCAGCGGGACGGCTACTATCCCGCATCGCATCCTTGCTGGCGCAGCCGGAGAAGTTGTAAATAACTCTTAGACAACTTTTGCGTCAGCAGGCATCTTCAAATCTGCTTGCGGCGCTCCATAATAAAAAGGTTGGGCTTGGTGTTCGGGATTCAGGTCATACTTTTGGCCATTGGTTCCAATCTCCAGTATTTATCCGATACTCCTTTAAAGCGTTATGCCGGACTCGTTTGTTTTTTCGCACAGTGCCTTATTCCACTTGGTGGCTATATCTATGCTTTTTATTTTTCGCCAACATTCGCCAAAAGCTCCTCGCCTGTAGTACGCATCGCTATTCTCACTATACTTTCCTTCCACCTGACTCTGGTCGGTAGTATTGCCGGACTGATTACTGTTTCCTTCCTGCCATCGCTGGAAGGAACGGTTGACGCCCAAGCCAAAATCAGTGCAGAAATGACCAATAGCTTCAACTTGCCACTGCCAAACGGTTTCACAAATGTTAACAGCAGATTTTATAGTTACTGGAGCATGGATGGAGGTGCCCGGGTTTATTTATCGCGTCTGGATGGTAATGATTCGGCTGCAACCAACCTGTTAAAAATATTAGAGCAAAAAAATATCACGATCATTCCATTCAGCCCGACAGCGAATCAAAATGAAATCCGGCGTGCTTCCTGGTGGCGTCCGGACGAGTATGGCACAGCGATCGCGTTTGATCTTCAAAATGCTAATAATGATCCCAAACGACGGACAAGATTTCTAGTCGAGGGCTACCTCTTTTCCACGCCGACAAATCATCCTTTATTTCTTCGGATGATGGAAGTTTACAATGACGATTATCGAGAGCCCAAGTAATTTTGCACCGTGCTACGTTGTCCAATTGAATCGTTGACTCATTCGGGTCATATTGTCGGTCAAAATGAAATTCGGTGCACACATGTCCACGGGCGGAGGCGCGTACAAAGCCCTGCAACGCGGGATTGGAATCAATTGCGAGATTGTTCAGATTTTCGTGAAGAACTAGCTTTTTCCCCCATATTCTGACTTGGAAGGAAAAACCCCTTAAAACCCCTTCTGGCATTGAGAATCTGTGAATCAAAACGAGCGCGGAGGTAATCGCGATGAGTGCAAGAAATACCAGCCTACACCCAAAAAAACTATTATTCTGCTGGACGAACCGCATCCTCTCCGGCAACCTCCCATTACCGACTATGAGGCACCCAATGTTTCAACCCACGAACCACCGGTCATATATTAATTGTTAGGCTGTTTCACGCGCATGAAACGTTTTCTTCCCCATCTTATTTGGATTAGCGGTGTGCTTCTCGTGTTCGTGAGTTTGAATGTGTCGCCTGCTGTTCGAGACGGGACTCCAGAGAAGGATTTGCTGTCAGAGACGCAGAGTGAGCACATGGTTATGCTGAGTTTAGTCGGGCTGCTGCTATTTGCAACTGGCCTCACGTGGACTTTGGTGCGTTTGTTCCGTCAGCGCAGAGTTGCTCTATGAGATTGCCGCCTAACAAATCGCGAGCCCGTGTGAAAACTCCCGACGTGATTGGCGGTTGAGTGCGGAACAAGAAAGTATTTTCTGGGGCGGATGTGTTTGGTTTTCAGCTAACGAAAGGAAATCCTGCTGGACGAACCGCACCCCTTGCGCCAACCTCCAGCCAAGGCCCTTAAACGCATAAACGCTAATAACCTTTTGCAATGCTCTTAAGGGTTTTCAAGTCTGTTTAGGGAATATTAAACGATTATAAGTCTAAATGAAATTTGGTGCACATATGTCCACGTCTGGCGGCGTTTGGAAAGCTCTTGAAAAAGCCAAAGCAATCAAGGCGGAAATCGTGCAAATTTTCGTGAAGAACAACATGCAATGGTTCGGCAAACCGCATTCGCTGGATGATTTGCGGTTGTATGCAAATGAACTCGCGGCGAACAAGCTGACGTGCGTGTTCGGGCATACGGGTTATTTGATTAATCTGGGAGCGTCCGCATGCGAGAATCGCGATAAATCGGTGAAGTCATTGATTCAGGAAATTAATCTCGCGACCGATTTGGGAGTTCCATTTCTCGTGATGCATCCGGGCGCGCATTTGGGCACGGGCGAGGAGGCGTCGATCAAACAAATCGTGGCGGGCTTGAACGAGGTGTTTCAAGCAACCAAACATTCGCCGGTGCGCATCGCCTTGGAAAACACCGCCGGGCAGGGGACTTGCCTTGGCCATGAGATCAAGCATCTTGGTGCAATTTTCAACAAGGTGAAGCGACCGGAACGTTTGGGAGTTTGCCTAGACACCGCGCATTTCTTTGAGGCGGGTTATGATTTGCGCACGCCGAAGGGCTGGGATGCAGCGATTGGCGAAGTGGAGGAATATGTTGGGCTCAACCAGATTCTTGCATTTCACCTGAACGATTCCAAAACCGATCTTGGTTCCCGCGTAGATAGGCACGCGGGAATTGGCGAAGGAAAGATTGGCAAGGAAGCGTTCCGCCATATCGTGAATGACGCGCGGTTTCGCGATTTACCTGGTTGCCTGGAAACGCCAAAATCCGCCGACATGCATGAGGATGTGGAAAATCTCGCTATTTTGCGGTCGTTGGTGAAAAAATAACGCCATGAACCGCCGCGAATTTTTAAAAGCCAGTCTGGCTACTGGCTGCACCCTGTCGATACTTCCTCACACCTTCGCCGAGGATAAACCTGCCGAGGCTGAGAAACTGATTCTTAGTGCTCCGCTCACGCACTCTGACTGGATTTTGAAACCGGGCATTCCGTGGGGCATGGAAGGTGTAAAACACATGCTTGATGCGTGCAAGGCGTGCGGATGGTCGCGCGTTTATTGGCGCGTCCTCGATGGCGGGCGGTCGCTTTATAACAGCAAACTTATGCGGCCCCAGGGCAAGTGGGACGATGACAATTTTTGGAACCCGCAGAACGAGACCGACAAAGCGATGATGATGGGCTTTACGTCTAACATGACTCCGGAGCAGCGCACGGCCTTGCGCAATAAATTCGAAGCGCTGGACTATGCCCACTTCGACACGCTCGCGGCTGCGGTGGAATACGGCCACCAAATCGGATTACAAATTCACGCGTGGGCTTCCGTCAATGAAGATGATCACGGCTGGGGAATCCAAAGCGAGTTTTCCAAAAAACATCCCGAGTGCCGGTGGCGTCGCCGGAATGGGAAGGCCTATCATTCGCAACTGAGCTTCGCTTATCCCGAAGTGCAAAAATACAAGCTGGGCCTGTTAAAAGAGTTGCTGCAGAACTACAAAATTGACGGGCTTTTCCTGGATTGGATTCGGACAGGCGATATCCGTGATAATCCACAGACCGATGCGGAAGGCGTGGCGGACAATGGTTATGAAGAATCGTTGGTTAAAAAGTTTAGGAAGAAATTTGGAGTCGATCCGCACGAAGTTCCCAATGGCGATGAGCGTTGGGTGCGGATGCGTGCCGAGCCGCAAACCGAATTCATGCGCGAGGTAAAAAAACTGGCTCACTCGCAAAAACGGAAGGTTCCGGTTTGCACGATGGTCGGGCATCCGTGGCATTATCGCGGTCTGCAAAATAAAATTGACGGAAATCTACGCGGATTGTTGCTCGATGTGAATGCGTGGGCGCGTGAAGGCCTGATGGATTCGGTCGTGGCCGCAGGTTATTATCGCGACGGCGGCAATGCTGAGATGGCTTATAAGGCGTTGCAAAAGGAAACTGAAGGCAAGGTGGATGTCTGGACGTATGCGTGGGTGCCGCAATCAGTTAGTGAATTTGATGGCACGGCCACACTCGCTCGCAACGTGGGAGCCAGGCATGTTTTGTTCTGGGAAGCAGATTATATTGATGACCGTGCGCAGGCGGCAGAGCTAAAAAAAGCGATGTCGCGGGCTGCACGTTGGTAAAAATTAGGGTGCAGACCCCATTGAGAAAATCTCCAAAAATTATAAGCTTCTAACGCTTGCTAGTTATGGTGGTTAGTTAGGTTCGGGGCGGCTCTGAGTGGGGCCGCCCTTCCTCTTTTTAATGATCGGTTCTTCATTGCAATTACTCTGTCGCTCAACTCGGCCTTCGAACGAAAGCTTGATTATCCTGATGGCCGGGGACATGGTTTTTCCTTCGAATCAATTGGTATCAGACGTACAAGACATTTATGGCCCTGCACGGAAAAAATATTATCGGCGGAAAGTTGTCAGCCTCCGGAACTGTCACCTTTACTGGAGTCAATGCAAGTGCTGCCGAAAAGCTGACGCCAGTATTTCATGAGGCGACGAAGGAGGAAGTAGATCAAGCGCTCAAACTTGCTGCAAAAGCGTTCGAAGATTACCAGCGACAACCAGCGGAGAGGATCGCCAATTTTCTAGACCAGATTGGCGAAGAAATTGTGAAGTTGGGTGATGAGCTAATCCAACGCGCAAATCAGGAAACCGCCTTGCCGGAAGCACGCCTGCTCGGTGAACGTGCACGCACGGTGGGACAACTCAAATTGTTTGCCAACGTCGTCCGCGAAGGTTCATGGGTGGAGGCATCGATTGACCGCGCCATGCCAGATCGCAAGCCGCTTCCCAAGCCTGATCTAAGAAGAATGTTGATTCCCATCGGCCCCGTGGTGGTTTTCGGCGCGAGCAACTTTCCGCTGGCCTTTTCAGTAGCCGGTGGAGATACCGCTTCCGCGCTCGCCGCGGGAAATCCAGTGGTGGTCAAGGGACATCCGGCGCATCCCGGCACATCGGAATTGGTAGCGCGGGCCGTTCAAGCGGCGGCGGAAATCACGGGAATGCCAACCGGAGTTTTCTCGATGATGCATGGCATTAGCCATGAGATTGGGCTTGAGTTGGTGCGGCATCCACTGGCTAAAGCAGTTGGTTTCACAGGTTCGCTGAATGCAGGTCGAGCATTGTTTAACGCCGCTGCCGCGCGGCCAGAGCCCATTCCAGTTTACGCGGAGATGGGCAGCACGAATCCGATATTTGTTTTGCCGGGTGCATTGAAGAAGAATGGAACTGCAATTGCCGAAGGTTTGATTCAATCGGTTACGATGGGTGTGGGCCAGTTTTGCACGAATCCCGGATTGGTGTTTGGCCTGAAGGATGAAACGCTAAAAAATTTCACAGATAAAGCCGCGCAAGTTGCGGCCAATGTCACGCCGGGCACGATGCTTCACCAAGGCATCTGCGAACGATTCCATTCCGGCTTGGCACAGTTGCAGAAAATCTCGGGTGTTCGCGTCGCCGGGAAATCAGCAGCGGCCGAGGCAGACAATCGAGCAGCCGCTACCGTATTCACCACCGACGCGCAGACGTTTATGAAAAACGAAACACTGCGTGAAGAATTGTTCGGGCCTTCTACCATTATTGTCGAGGGTGATTCAGCAAAGGAATTGGAAGAAATCGCGCGCAACCTGCCCGGCCAACTCACCGCGACTATTTACGGCACAGAAGAAGACCTGATCCAGCATCGCGAATTGGTGGCGATTTTACGCGGAAAAGTCGGACGGTTGATATTCAACCAGTTTCCAACAGGTGTCGAAGTCTGTGCTTCCATGCAACACGGTGGCCCATATCCGGCCACAACC
>JAQGPC010000159.1 GCA_028293285.1 Pedosphaera sp. | reverse complement strand
GCAGTGGGAGCAACTCCAACAGCGGGTGCGCACGTTCCCGGCCCGCTTCATCACCGGCTCCAAGTCCCTCCTTCACTACGTCGGACTACTGCCCCAATCATTACCGATTTAATAAATCAAAAACCATATGTTGAGCAACGTATGCAGGTGGTTCATGTTGTCTAAAAACCTTCGGTAACGATGCGATCGACCTCTTTAATGCTGGGAGTGACGTAGAGGCTCAGCATTAAGTGCTCCTGATGAATTTAGAATTTGATAGCCGCGCTCGATTACTTCTTTAAGCTTAGTTTCAATTTCCATAAGAAGATCGATTGAGGCGCGGAAATTCAGGGTTGTAGCGCGTGCCACGAGGAATGCAGCTGCTAACCTGTCTCCGGTTAGCAGAAATTCTATCATCTCCCGCAGAATAGTATCATCGGGAAGCGATCTGGATGCCTCTCCAATCTTTGTTTTTAAGAAAGCAAAACGCTCATCGTTGAGCCAGTCGATGCGTGGAAGACCAGCAATAATCTTGGAAAGTTCGCCTTCCCGGATTTCGACTCCGTTGCGGCTCGCGAGTTTTGGCAAATCCTGCGTAAGTTTAGCGACAAGATCCTCTGGAGAAGTGAAGGAGCTGACAACGTGGCGTCCGCGCAGCAAGGCTTTAAATGTCCGCAACCTCTCTGCACCCTCTCCAAATTCAATATGACAAGGCAGAATTGGTTGGCGTTCCTCATCCACTAGGTAAATCAGCGATGGTAATCCGATTCTTTGAGCTTCTTCGTATTCAAGTTGTGTCAGTGATTTTCCTGTAGAGATGTCCACAGAACCATACCGCATTGCAAAGATTCCAATGTACGCTCGGCATGTGCGGACGATACGCAAGCACTCATCTTTTGGTGTTTCCGGGAGAGATCCGAAGTATTCCATACCGCGCACAATGGCCTCAATACGATGCAGTGCTTGGCATACTGCATGACGGTACGGCTGTAAGTCGCAAAAAGTGGAACTCACAAACACTGGGAATGACGGTATCATGCTTGGTTTAAAGTTCTAGGTGAGTAATGGAGCTCCGTGTTGCAGCTTAATTCCCTTCATGATGGGCAACGTATGCGGACGGTTGTTTTAGGTCAAGAATTGTTGGCAAAGACGGTGGCATGAACGAGCAGGTTTACTTTGATTGCGAAAGGATTCCAGCAAATCTGCATTGACGGCGGAAAAGTTCAGGCGAAGAGTGGGGCATGCGCATGGAAGATGACGCGGGACAAATTTGCCTTAATCATACGGCGTCAAAGAAGCGCATTTCCATCTGCACGCTGATTCAATTATTCACGGTGCTCTGGTTTTGCTCGTGCTTTCCCATTCGCGTCATGGCCTGGAATGCCGAGGGGCATATGGTGGTGGCGCAAATTGCCTACAATCATCTGGATCCGGCCGTGAAGGCGAAGTGTGATGCCTTGATTTCTGTAACGCTGACGAATGGGAGTTCCGCCAACAATACGTTCGTGACTGCAAGTTGTTGGGCAGATGATTATAAAACGGAAATGAAGACGGCCATCTGGCATTACATTGATTTGCCTTTCAGCCTGGATGCCACGCCGACGAACGGGGTTGCTCCCGCCTCCTTTGACGTGGTCAGGGCGATCCGGCAATGCATTGCCACATTGCAAAGCACCAATGCGACGCAAATCGATCAAGCGACCAGCTTGCGCTATTTGATTCATTTCGTCGGGGACATACAGCAACCGTTGCATGCTTCCACGGCTGTTTCGGCTACTTCGACAAGTGGAGATGCCGGTGGCAATAGTTTCAGCCTCAGCGGCGGAAATTGGAATAATCTGCATTCGCTCTGGGATGCTGGCGGTGGCTATCTTACTGATTCCGTCTCACGCCCGCTCACTGGCACCGGCCAGACCATACTAAACACCAAAGTGGCGGAGGTTGAGGCAGCCCACCCGTTCAGCGCGAACGTTGGCGTGATACCCGATCCGATGGATTGGGCCAATGAAGGCTGGGGGTTGGCCCAAAGCGTTGCTTATGTGGGAGTCACTCGTAATTCCACGCCTTCGACGAATTATCTTAATACCGTCCAGGCCACCACCGAAGCGCGCATGGCTTTGGGCGGTTCCCGGCTCGCGAATTTGCTTAACACCGTCTATTCAGCCAATCCTTTCAACCTGACTTTGCTTCCGCGCTCGAATGGCAATGTCCGTTTTTCGTGGAACGCCATCCCGGGGCGGACATATCGGGTGCAATGGAAGCAACAACTGGATGCGGCGACGTGGAATGATTTGGCGAACGTTATTGCGGCCACGAATTCGGTTTCATTTACGAACGCGGTCGGACCGAGCTTGAGGTTTTATCGGGTGAAGGCGGTGGTGAATTGAAGGAGTTGAAGGGAAATGGAAAAAGGTTGACATGTAAGTAACTTATGTTATTATGCGGGGCTTGCGGCGGGTGCTGCTGGTCTTTGACAATCTAATTGAGAGCCGCCTGAGGGCGGAACTCCGAACCGGGAGCGTTACAAGGTGAAATTGTTACATGGTTACACGGCTGGGATTTGGTTGGTTTTCCCATGGCTTGCGCCAGGGCTAAAGGCTGTCGCAACTCCATGAGTGGGGTGTTGTGAATGGAGCTGGTATGAACTGGTACGAGCTAGTAAGAGTAGGTTTGAGTTGTTGGAAGATCGGGCTCGGCGCGCTGAGGACAGCACGCCCTACCAACGTGAACTGGACCGCGTAAATGGGGAACTTCAAGCAGGGCTAATGCGATCTAGTACGACCTGGTGCGAGTAGTTGTGAGTTGAATGAACAGGCCAGTGGCATGTTGTAGGTGGTCAGTTGTGGCCGGTTTCGGTTATTCCGCGATAATTACGGTTAATTACACTTATTTACGGTTAAAAAAAGGAAGTGAACTGGATAGCCGCGAAAGAACGCAAAGGTCTCAAAGAGGAGAGGTAATATTAGGTTTCAACCGAGTTTTGCCCTCCGCTAAGATGAAGGAGAACGCCTGAAGGCGGAACTTCGAACGAGGATCATCTCGACTGGAGTCTCGCTCTGCCAACAAGAAAGAACAACCTAAAGGTTGAACTCCAAACTATGCTACTTGCGGAAGAGGACGATGCGGTTGGTGTTGGTGCCTTTGAAATTGTTTTGCACGCCCCAGCAATTCGCGGTCTTGGTGAATTTCTGGTCGTTGATGAGCACAAGCACGGGATGGAGGTTGGCGGCGGTGCCGCAGGTCAGGACGGTTTCTTCGAGTTTGACTTTGCCACCGCGAACCTCGCCGACCTCGAAAGCGATGTGGCCACCGGGCTTGAGGATGCGATGAAGTTCGTGGAAGACCTGGGTCATGGCGGCTTGCCAATGCTCCAATTTTCCGGGAACGGTGAGTTTGACGGTTTTGGGATCGATGCCAAGAAACCAGCAGCGCAGCCAATTGTCTCCGGCATAGTCCACGACATCCAAGAACGGCGGCGAAGTGACGACGAGGCTGACGGAATTGTCCGGGATTTCGATGGTGGCTGAGGCGGGACTGGTCAAAAGCTTTGATTGTGGGGAGACCCGAGCCAAGACATCTCTGGTAGTAAAACTGCAATCGCTCAGGAGAATGCGCGATTTTTTTAGGATGATGTCGCGGATATTTCGGCGAGGAGGAGTTTGCTGGCGTTGCTCGTTGATCTTGCGTTGGGATTTGACTGAGACTGCCTGGTTGGGTGGCAGGGTATAGACGGAAAAGAATCCGGCGGAATGACCGGTCAGGCGGTTCAGCGCTACCATGCAAATCCAGTCATCGATGGAATCGAGCAGATTTTCTTTACGGCGGGTGAGTAAATATTTTTTGAGTGAAGCAATTTCCCGCAGGGTTTCGGGATGATAAAAGACGAGCAAATCTTCGGGTGATTCGTCAGCGGAATCGAAATCGATCTTAGCCAACCGTTCGACAATTTGTTCGAGGGTAGGGGGATTCAACCGAGGTTGGGTCAAGACCGCGCTTAAAGGATTGATGTCAGAGCCGTAGGGAACCCGGCCAAGGAGAGCGGCTTCCACGGGGGTAGTACCACGGCCCATGAAGGGATCATAAACAACGTCGCCAGATTGGGTAAGCCGTTCGATGAAGAAACGGGGTAATTGGGGTTTGAAACAGGCGCGATAGGATATCTCATGTAACCTGCTGGCAGCACGTTGCTTGGATGTCCAGAACTCGTTAACAAAGGTGGCGACAGCGGGATTACTTTGACCGGCAGAAAAAGGGGTCGTGATACGGCGAGTCGGGTTGCCGAACTCGCAAAAAGCTTCCAACTCAATGGCGAGCTTCAGGCCAGAGGCGGAGCCGTGAGCTTTTGAGGCGTGAAAAGGCAATTCAAGGGTTTCGCTCGGCATAGTCTTAGGCTATAATGCTTGCCGGTTAGCAAACCAGCACTTGCCCGAGTCGGCAAGATGGCATTTTGAAGATCAGTTTGCGAGTCATCAGGCCGGGGAAAAAGTGAAAACAGGGCTTGCAAAGGTGGACTTCCATGTCTACGCTCTCCACTCTTTTTTAGAAGACGCCAAAATGGCGGGCGGCATAAAACCGTGGTTCGTCGCCACCACAATCGAGAATAGTTTATGGCAGTTAAAATTAGGATGAAGCGGGTCGGGGCAAAGAACACCCCGGTGTATCGCATTGTTGTGGCTGACAGCCGCAGCCCGCGTGACGGGAAGTTCATTGAAGAAATCGGCACCTACCAGCCGTTGAAGAAGGAAAGCAATTTCGTTCTTAACGTGGAGCGGGCCAATTACTGGGTGAGCAAGGGCGCGAAGGCGAGCGACACGGTTGCCTCCTTCATCAAAAAAGCAAATCGCGCGGCAACAGCAGCTCCCGCCGCGGCTTAATCAGCTCCGGGTATGCAAGCCTTTTTGGAATATGTGGTCAAAGGGTTGGTGCATCACCCCGACGCTGTAACGGTCACGCCCGTGCAACGGGAAGGGACGACCATTTATGAATTGCGGTTGCATCCCGAGGATGTCGGCAAGGTGATTGGCCGACAGGGAATGACGATCAATGCCATCCGGTCATTGTTGGTGGCCGGCAGCGCGAAGAAGGGTTTGCGCTGCAGTCTGGAAATTGTCGAAGAAAAGCCGGCACGTTAGTACGGTGGGGTTCGTCCCAAGTGGGATGGCTGACAAGCTGAAGCTTGAACTCCAAACATGAAAGTTGACGTGCTCACTTTGTTTCCCGCGATGTTTGCGGGACCGCTCGATGAAAGCATCGTGCAACGGGCGCGCAAGACTGGCGCGCTGGAGTTGGCGATACATAATTTACGGGATTACACCCATGACCGGCACAAGACGGTGGATGACAGGCCGTTTGGCGGCGGGCCGGGGATGTTGTTGAAGCCCGAACCGATCTTTGAAGCAGTTGAAAGTCTGGCACGCGAAAAGACACGCGTGATTTTGCTGTCGCCGTCAGGGCGAAAGTTTAATCAGGCGATTGCGCGGGAGTTGGTGCAGCATGAGCATTTGTTGTTCGTCTGCGGCAGCTACGAAGGGTTTGACGAGCGCATACGCGAGCATTTGGCAGATGACGAATTGTCGATTGGCGATTACGTCCTGACGAACGGCGCGTTGCCGGCCATGGTGATCATTGACGCGGTGACGCGGTTGATTCCCGGTGTGCTGGGTGATGATGAGAGTTCGCATGATGAATCGTTCAGCCACGGGTTGCTGGAATATCCGCATTACACGCGGCCGGCAGAGTTCCGGGGCATGAAGGTGCCGGATGTGTTGCTCTCGGGAAATCACGCTGAGATTGCCAAATGGCGGGTGGAACAGGCGAAACTGCGGACCAAAGAACGAAGACCGGATTTGTTGGAATAATTTAATTGGCTGACTGCTTCTGGTGGTGGCCGGAATAGAAAGTTTTTATGAACCAAGCATTACTTGATAAAATTGAATCGGAACAATATCGCAAAAACCCAATTACCTTTGCGGTAGGAGATTCTGTGAAAGTCCACACCAAGGTTGTGGAAGGTGACAAGGAACGTATCCAGATATTTTCGGGCGTGGTCATTGGACGTCGCGGCCATGGAATGAATTCCACCTTTACCGTCCGCCGCATCAGTTACGGCGAAGGCGTGGAACGTATTTTCCCCGTGCATTCACCCCGCGTTGAGAAGGTGGAAGTGGAACGCAAGGGCGCCGTGCGCCGTGCAAAGCTGACCTATCTCCGCAAGCGTTTGGGCAAGGGTGCCACGCTGGTGAAAGAAAAGGAAGGCCGCAACACCGAAGCAGCGGCGAAGTAATTTCCCGCCAGATGATTTCAGAGAGCGAGGCTTCGGCCTCGCTCTTTTTTTGTTCGCTTCGAGTCTTTATCCCAACTGACCGTAGTAGATAAGAGTGTCGTATTCGAAGGCCACTCGATCATCCATTTGATATTTATCAAATATCGAACGCAATTCTTTCAGCATCGGTTCATGCTTGGCATGGCCGGCTTCGGGAGCGTAGGAGGACGACATAAGCCGACCTTGCAAACCTTCCCAGCCCAAGAGTTGCTGGTTTTGAAAACCATGTTGCCGGAATTCGTTGGGAGCAAAAAAGGAGCGGATTACTTGTTGATCAATCTGCTTGTGATCTACGGCTGCGTAATCGGTGGAGTAGGTATGCAATAGACGTTCGTATGCTTCGAGGAAGGGAGATGAAGTGGTTTTTCGATCGTTCCAAATCAGCGCGACCCAGCCGCCGGGTTTGAGAATACGCACAAATTCCTTGCGTGCAGGCTGGCGTTTGAACCAATGGAATGCTTGTCCCGCAACAATCATATCCACGCTTTGTTCGTTAAGTGTGGTGGCTTCGGCAGTTCCGGTAATGCTGTGGAATTTGGGATATTGCTTGAGCAATCGTTCGGCTGCTTCTCTCATTTCGCGGTTGGGTTCCACGCCCATTACGGTGTTGCCATTTTTTAAGAACAGTTCAGTTAAAATGCCGGTGCCTGAACCAATATCGGCAATTACTTGTTGGCTGTTCAGCCCGCATTGCTGACGCAGAAGATCGAGAATTTCTGGAGGATAGCCGGGGCGATACCTGGCATAGTTTTCAACCCGACTGGAAAATCTTTGAGTTGGATCCATGGTGATCAACCATCAAGACTTGGGTGACAAGTGAGGTGCAAAGTCGGCGGGAGCAAATACCTTTTCTTCGCGTGTATTGAGATTTTTCATTCGTGCGCTTAGTTCGCCGGTGGCAGTGCGCTCAAGTTTGATGGTGTGCGCGGCTTTGATTTCCTGGGCGCGCTTGAATTGCTTGTCGGGTTTTGCCGGGGTGAGTGAATAATCTACGGCATAACCGACCGCACGCAAATCCTGGATGAGCTTGAGAGAATCAGCACGCAACGTCTCGTCTTCAATGAGGCAGAAGGCGTCCAGACCAGCTTCGAATTTGGGCAACAAACCGCGTGACTTGAGCAATTCGAAGAGAACAACGTCACCCATGCCAAAGCCAAGGGCAGGCAGGTTCACTTTGCCGCCGCTGATGAGCTTCACGAGATTGTCATAGCGTCCACCGCCAGCGATGGCACGGAATTCACCTTTCTGGTCGAAGGCCTCAAAGACGACGCCGGTGTAATACGCGAGTCCGCGGATGACTTGATAATCCACTTTAACGAAATCACCCAAACCACGTGCGGCCAAGTTTTGTAAAATAGCGTTTAGCTCGGCAGTGGGTTGGCCTGCCTTGATGAATGAAGTGATTTCATCATAGGAGAAACCTAAAGCGGCGAGCTTGGCCTTGCTGGTTTCGGGTTGCTCACGCTCCAGCTTATCAATGATCTGGTAGAATTCGTACGCCTTGGTTTCATCAGAGGAACGCTGGCTGAAATATTCCTGCCAGGCATTACGACTGCTGAGACGAATGATAAAATCCTGGGCGGTCAATCCAAGCGAGCGAAGGGTATCGATCAACAAGGCGATTAGCTCGGCATCCGCGGCCACATCAGCTTCGCCAAATATGTCGGCGTTAAATTGAAAATGTTCGCGCAGACGACCTTTTTGCTGGCGCTCGTAACGGAACAATTGTGGGATGGCAAACCACTTGATGGGCTTCTTATAATTGCGCTCGTGGGCCGCGACCATCCGCGCAAGGGTGGGGGTCATTTCCGGTCGCAAGGCAATTTCACGCTGGCCCTTGTCCGTAAAATTATAAAGCTGACCTACTATTTCTTCACCGCTCTTAGTGGTGAAAAGTTCCAGAGGTTCCAGCGGCGGCCCATCATACTCGCGAAAGCCGTAGCGCCGGGCAGCGGCCCGCCACTTGTCAAAAATGTATTGGCGCGCATCGGCACTCCAGACGTCGGGGTGCGGAAGCGGCTCAGGGTAAAAATCTCTAAAGCCTGGTAAACGATCCATAACAACGGGCAAGAGCTAAACGGTAAAAGGGTGAAGTAGGCAACCTCAATTTAGCTGAACTGACCTCGGTCCAAAAAATAAGGCGCTCCGCACGAATGCGAAGCGCCGATGAAAGGCAGAATAAATCAGGGATTGGTATTGGCTTCTGCCCGGCTGTTAGCCTCTGCCCTGGCTGCCTGTTCGGGGGTCAATTTCAAAACCTCGGCACGCATTTCCTTTCCGGGTTTGAATTTAACCACGGAACGTTGAGGAATAGGCACGTCGGTGGCCGGGGCATTGGGGTTACGGCCAATGCGGGCTTTGCGCACCTTTACCTCGAAGACACCGAAGTTACGCAATTCCACCTTGTCACCTTTGGAAAGGGCCTCTGCGATGTAATCCAGAGTCTTTTGAACAACGTCCAGTACCTGTTGTTGAACCAGGCCCGTTTCGTTGCTGATACGGATCACCAAGTCACGCTTTGTCATAGTCATTTGGCATTCGGAGGGTTAAGCGCTCTTTCTAATAAATCTCACCTATTGCAACCTTATAGTCGTTTTGGTCAAAATCGTCAAGTATATAATATCCAGAACTTTAGCACGTAACTCCCCTGTGAATAACTTATTTAGACTTACAACCCACTGCCTGGGATAGGTCTGTAAAGCCATATTTAAGAAGTTGTTGACTGAGTCCAGAGACGATTTTTTTGGCTATTCCAGGCCCTTCATAAACCAACCCTGTATATATTTGAAGGAGAGAAGCTCCGGCAGAAATCTTTTCCCAGGCGTCCGTTGCATTAAAAATGCCGCCTACGCCGATAATGGGCAAAGTACCGCGTGTTTGGCGGTAAAGATGACGAATAATTTCCGTGCTGCGCGAGGCAAGTGGCCGACCGCTCAAGCCGCCAGTTTCCAGATAAAGCTGCTTCGATTCAGGCCGTTCGGTGGAAGGGCGAGTTATGGTGGTATTCGTAGCCACGATGCCTGCGATGTGTCGCGGCTTTGTGAGTTCCAGAATTTCGTCGAGGGCTTCGAAGGAAAGATCGGGCGCAATCTTAATAAGTATAGGCTTTAAAGGATGCGGAGTTACTGAGGCGTTGCTGATCGCGGTATTAACTTCGTGGAGCGCGGCTAGGATCTCATCCAAGGCGCTTTTATCCTGAAGCTGGCGAAGATTGGGAGTGTTGGGCGAACTTACATTCACCACAAAGAAATCTGCATAGGGCCAGAGCACACGCAATGAATTGGAATAATCCATCGCTGCTTCGGTTAAAGGAGTGATTTTGGATTTTCCAAGGTTGATGCCAATGGGATGATTGGGCCAGTGGCCTCCTGCCTTCCATTCTGCCAATCGCGTGGCCATGGTTTCCGCGCCGGGATTATTGAAACCCATGCGATTAATGAGCGCTTCATCACGGACAATCCGGAACATGCGCGGCGAAGGATTGCCAGGTTGTGCATGCCAGGTTACACCGCCGAGTTCGGTGAAGCCAAAACCCAAGGAGGCCCAAATAGGAATGGCAGCCGCTTGTTTATCCATGCCGGCGGCAAGACCCACCGGATTGGGAAATCGCAGGCCGAACAATTCGATGGGCAATGCCTTGGAGTGAAAAGCTGAGGACAGCGCACCGCCCACCCATTGGTTGCGGCTTGCCCAAGCCAAAGCATTTAACGTCTGATTATGAATCTTCTCCGAATCCTGCATGAAGAGCAGGGGACGAAGAATATTTCGATACATCCAACCCATGGAAAGAGGTTATCCAAAACAAGGGCAGGAAGGCGAGAATTGTATATTCCTACTGACTGAATTATGGCGGCGATGTTGAAGATGTAGTGTTGGTAATTTTAGTTAACGCCGCCAGCGCAGCCGCACGCACAGATTCATCGGGATCTTTCAATGACTCTTTTAAAGCAGGCGAGGCAGATTCAGCACGTTTGCCCGCGCGGCCCAGCCCCCTTATAGCCTCAAGCCGAACTTCAGAATTTTGATCCTGCAGCGCGTGGATTAAGGCAGTAACAACTGATGGCAGGCCGGGAGAAAGAATTCCAAGTGATTCAGCAGCCTGACGGCGCACAGCCGGCTCAGAGTCTTGCAAGACCTCGATAAGTGCCTCAGAAACTTTACCATTCTTTAAATGTATGGTGGCGATTGCCTTGGCGGCAGACTGGCGTTTAGCGGCATTTTTATCATGCAAAGCCTCCACCAGTACAGGGGTGGCTGCCGCACCGATCTTTGACAGTGCATCAATGGTTGTGGTGCGAACAAGGGCATCAGGGTCGTCCAATTGTTCGATCAACGCCGGCACTGCTTCCTGCGCGTCTGCTCCGACAAGTCCAAGAGCGTAAATTATCTGGCGGCGAAAAACTGGATCGCTGTTATGCAGATCAGGCAGCAGTATGGGGACAGATTCCTTGCCGATTTTCCCCAAAGCTTGAGCAGCTCTTGAGGAAACCAAATTCTCTTTATCCGCTAGCGCCTTGTGCAATGCCGGGATGGCGGCGTGGGCATCAGGACCAATGGTTTCCAAAGCCCGAATCGCCAAGGTTCGTTTTATTACCGGACCTACGGGAAAATGTGATTCATACATGGAGCGTCTGGTTTTTGGCGGAAGGCGCGGGACAACGATAAAGAAAGTTTTGTCTGAAAGAGATTTGTTGGTGGTATTGAGCATCGAGACCAGGGACGGGACGGCGGTTGAGCCCATCTTTTGCAGAGACGTTACAGCTTGCGCGCGAAGCTTGGGATCAGGAGAGTTCAAATCGAGAGCCCAGGCGCGGGCTGACTTTCCAAGGTAATGGGGATCGGAACCAGCAACCTTGATGAGGACTGCCACCAACAGACCGACAAACAAAACTCCTAAAGCAATTAATCTGGCTTTTTTCACAAGACAATTAAACTCACAAGAATCGTCCGTCAAACCAGCCAGTGTTGCAATCGAACAATTTGCCCGCAGGCAAACGGTCGAACATTTTTACTTGGGTGATGAAGGAGCTGTCAGTGTCTCTGAAAGCTGATGGGAATGACCATTGGCATGGCCGTTCGCATTCTTTGAAATCAAGAGTTTGCGATAGTTAGCCATTGCCAGCAAAGGCCAGCTATTGCGATACATGTCGTACTTCAAATAGAAAACACGCGGGAAACCGGTTCCGGTCGTTTCGTGTTCGGTCCATGAGCCATCTGGATTTTGTGTATCAATCAAATATTGAATGCCGCGAATGATGCTGGGGCGATGGGGATCATCAAAAGCGCAAAGACCCATGATGGCCCAGGCGGTTTGAGAAGCAGTGCTTGGCCCTTGACCTTTAAAGACAGGATCATCATAGGTATTGCAGCGCTCGCCCCAGCCGCCGTCTTCATGTTGAACACTCTCCAGCCAATCACGCGCTTTCAATAGCCATGGTTGGTTCATATTGATGTTCATGGCACGGATGCCACGCACGGCCTGCCAGGTGCCATAAATAAAATTCACTCCCCATCGGCCGTACCAGGAACCATCTTCCTCCTGTTCATCACGCAGAAACTGGAGTCCCTTTTTGACCTGAGGATGGTCCACGCTATAGCCTTCATAACCGAGCAGTTCGAGAATGCGGGCAGTAATGTCCGCGCATTCGGGATCGAGCATGGCATTATGGTCTGCGAAGGGAACTTTTTCCAAAATGCCCTTCGTGCAATCCTTGTCGAAGGCTGCCCAACCGCCGTCTTTGCACTGAAAAGTGAGCATCCATTTCAAGCCGCGTTGGAAGCATTCATCACGCTTCTTCTGGTCTTCCGTGGGAATCTTTCGCAACGCGAGAAGAACCATGGCGGTATCATCAACGTCCGGGTTCCATTTATTTTCGAATTCGAAAACCCAGCCGCTGGGTTCAACGTCCACTGGATTTTTATAATACCAATCGCCACGGAAACGAATTTCCTTATTGATGAGCCAGGCGCCGGCTTTTTTCATCGCGGGATGATCGCTGGGTATGCCGGATTCGTGCAGGCAAATCGCGACGATGGCAGTGTCCCACACTGGAGAAAGACAAGGCTCGATGCGGACAGAATGCTCTGTCTCATGTTCGAGATTTTTGAGTTCCATCTCGGCACGTTTAATTTGCGGATGATCATCTGGGTAACCCAAGGCTTTCATGGCGATGAGCGAATTGAGCATCGCCGGAAAGATGGCTGCGAGTCCGTTGGAGCCTTCGAAGCGTTCGAGCATCCATTGCTCAGCTTTTTTCAGCGCGCGCTTGCGGAAGGGACGCAGTTTGTTGTTTTCAACAAATTTGTGGAGTTTATCTAGCCAGAGGAAAAAGTTACGCCAGGTCAGCCGTTCAGGGTCAGGCGGCAGGGCGAGATCGCGCTCGTGATATCCTTCCGGATATAATTCATCCAAGGTAACTCGATTCTGAAGCGGGCGGGTTGGCTTGAAATGATTGATAATCGCGAGCGGCACGAGCATGGAGCGGCTCCATGAACTCATTTCATAGAAATTCACATGAAACCATTTACCGATCAGGATGACTTCGCAGGGAATGGTGGGAACATAATCCCAGGAATATAAGCCCAGCAAAGCGAGGTAAAGTTTGGAAAAAGTGTTCATGCGCGGCACGCCGCCCAAACTTAAGGCCATGGCGCGGGCGCGGAGCATGCGCGGATCCGTGGCAGGAACGCCAGCCAACTTGAGAGCCAGATAACCTTTGATGGTTGCGTTCACCTCGGAAGGGCCGCCGTAATAGATATTCCAGCCGCCATCGGGTAGCTGGAGGGAGAAGATATGGTTGACGGCTTTGCGCTGCCATTCCTTGTCCACTTTGCCGTTCCAATGATGATAGGCAATAGTGTCCGAAACCAAGGTGGAATCGACCATTAACTCACCGACCCAGTAGCCCTCCGGCTTTTGTTCACTGAGCAGATAGTTCTGCGACCTCTGAATGGCCTTTTCGAGGTCCATCCAGGGCCGAAATCCAAAATCTTGTTGTAAGGGTTTATCTTCTAAACGCCTGTCCTGAGATGACGTAACTGACACGCCTGCTAGTTTGCGAACAGGCCATTGTGGTGTAAAGTTTTTTATCACTCCGTAAGTCAGGTTAGCCATAATTCCCCATCAAGAATTCCGATGCGTAAGGATACCGTAACTTTGAACTTTGAATATTCAACCGCGAACTGTTAACTTGCGCCCATGGTTCTGGAGTTCACCAAGATGAATGGTGCGGGTAATGACTTTGTCCTTGTAGATAATCGGACACAAAAAGTCAAGTTAAACCGCGAGCAAGTAGTGCGGCTTTGCCACCGGCAACGGGGCATTGGCGCGGATGGCATCATGCTGCTCATCCCCTGTGCGTCAGGCACGGCAGATTGGGCATGGGAGTTTTATAATAGTGATGGAAGCGTAGCGGAGATGTGTGGCAACGGGGCACGTTGTTTTGCCCGCTATATCCAAAGGCTGACGGGTGTTAACCGGGATTTTACCTTCGAAACGATTGCCGGAATCATTTCTGCATCCGTTCAGGGCGATCGGGTGACGGTCAGTTTGACGACTCCACATGATTTGCGCTTGAACGAGCAAGTCTCACTTTCAATAGGAACGCAGACAATGCATTCGCTGAATACCGGGGTGCCGCATACAGTATTGTTTGTGCCGGATGCCGACCAGGCGATGGTGCAATCTCTGGGACAGGAAATTCGGAGGCATACTCACTTCGCGCCCAAAGGAACCAATGTTAATTTTGTCCAGCGTCTCAATGAGGGTGGCATTCGCGTGCGGACCTATGAACGCGGAGTTGAAGGCGAAACGCTGGCTTGCGGGACGGGCGTGACGGCATCGGCTTTGATTGCAGCGAATTTGCATCAGTTTAAATCTCCGGTAAAAGTACAGGTGCTGGGCGGGGACACGTTGGAGGTGAGCTTTAAGGAAAATAATGGCACGTTTGCCGACGTGAAGTTGAGCGGCCCGGCTGATTTTGTTTTCGAAGGGAAGATCGAGGTATAACGGGTTTCACATCGGGTGATGGGAAATCAGGCTGGTCAAAACACAAGCTTTCGCTGATTTTACTCCACGCATAAATTAAAAATTCATGTTTACAGGAACTTATACCGCAATTGTCACGCCTTTTAAGAAGAACGGTCAAATTGATGAAGCGGCGCTGGAGCGGCTAATCAAGGCGCAAATCAAAGGCGGCGTGGATGGAATTGTCCCAGTCGGCACGACGGGCGAATCACCCACGCTTAATTATGAGGAGCACATCGAGGTGATTGCCTTGTCGGTAAAATATGCCGCGGGCAAAATCAAGGTGCTGGCCGGCACGGGCGGCAATGCAACGAGCGAGGCGATTTATCTGACGCAACATGCCGAACGCCTGGGCGCGGATGGCTCGTTGCAAGTAGCCCCGTATTACAACAAGCCAACACAGGAAGGGTTGTTTCAACATTTTCATGCCATTGCACGCGCGACCAAACTGCCGATTGTGCTGTATAGCATTCCGGGTCGTTGCGGAATTGAGATAGCTGTGGATACGGTAAACCGGCTTGCACACGATTCGGTTAATATTGTTGGAATCAAGGAAGCCGGGGGTAATCCTGATCGGGTCACACAGCTTCGACGGGCGATGGGCATAGATTTCAAGATATTGAGCGGTGACGATGCGCTCACTCTGCCGTTCATGGCCCTGGGCGCTCATGGGGTGATCAGTGTTGCGTCCAATATTATTCCGCGCGAAGTGGCCAACCTGGTAAAGGCCTATCAGATGGGCAAACCGGCGGTGGCGCTGAAATTGCATGAGAAATATTATCCAATTTTCAAGGACTTGTTCATCGAAACCAACCCGTTGCCGGTGAAAGCCGCGCTGGCGATGATGGATATGATTGAAGAGGAATACCGGTTGCCTCTGGTCCCGATGAGTCCAAAAGCGCGGGCGACACTGAAGAACACGCTGAAGGTGTGTGGCGTTGTGAAATAAAGCGCATGACCAAAGTCATTATTACCGGAGCCAAAGGGCGCATGGGCAAAATGCTGATTGCCTGTACCGCTAAAATTCCGGAGTTGCAGGTGGCGGCCGAAATCGATGCCGGAGATGATTTACGGTCTGTGATTGGGCAGGGCGACGTGGTGATCGATTTTAGCTTCCATGCGGCGAGTGCGGAGTTTGCCTCCATTTGCGCAGAGCATAAGAAGGCGATTGTTATTGGGACTACGGGGCATTCCGGAGCGGACAAAGCGAAGATTGTCAGTTTGAAGTCGCAAATCCCAATCGTGCTAGCGACGAATTTCTCTACTGGCGTAAATACGCTCTTTTGGTTGACTCGCAAAGCTGCTGAAATTCTGGGGCCAGATTTTGATTTGGAAGTCGTGGAAATGCATCATCGGTTGAAGAAAGATGCGCCCAGTGGCACGGCGACCACGCTTGCGGAAATCCTGGCTGATGTGCGCAAGCAACAACTCAGTGAAGTTATTCGGCATGGTCGCGAGGGAATTGTGGGCGAGCGCACGGCGACGGAGATTGGAATGCACTCGCTCCGTGGTGGTGATGTGGTGGGTGATCATACGGTTATCTTTGCGGCGAATGGTGAGCGGGTGGAGTTGACGCATAAAGCTTCGACCCGGGAGACATTTGCCAATGGAGCCTTGCGTGCCGCGCAATGGGTGGTGAAGCAAAAGCCCGGACTTTATGACATGCAGGACGTGTTGGGGTTGAAGTAAATTTGAGTTTTGAATGTTGAATTTTGAATGACGGAATAGTAACGGCTGGGGAACTTGCATTGATTGCGCTCGGTTCGAATTTGGGAGATTCGCGGCGAATCATCCAGCAGACAATGGAGCGGTTGCAGGAATTCTCCGAACAGACTTTGTTGAAATCTTCACTTTGGGAAACTACGCCGGTGGATTGTCCGCCGGGGTCTCCGATGTTTGTAAATGCCGTGGCGGGTTTGATGCCAAAAGCCGGAGAAACGCCGGAAACATTGATGGAAAAGTTGCAGGCGCTGGAAAGGGAGTTTGGCCGACAGGCGAAGAAAGTTCTTAATGAGGCCAGATCGTTGGATTTGGATTTGATCGCTTTCAAGGGTGAAACACGAAACACGGAACAATTGATCCTGCCTCATCCCCGTGCCCATCAACGCCGATTTGTTTTACAACCGCTCAGTGAAATTGATTCCGAATTAATTTTACCGGGGCAAACGAAAACAGTGGCGCAACTGCTAGCCAAACTGGCTTCTAATGAAGAGATCAAGCGCGTGAACTAAGCGCATTGGAGTATTTGGGTCGCGCAGGTTGAAAGCCTGTCCCGCATGCGGGAGCAAATTGGAAAATCTGCGCTACGTTAAGAGATCGTGGAGTTGATCAGGCTGGGATAAGCTGAAGCTTGAACTCCGAACGGGGTGCTCACGCTTTTGAGGTCGCAAATTCGGCTGCGATTTTTTCCAAGAGTTTCTTCGTGGCTAGAATGCCTTCGTGCTCATTTGGGTCCTCTCCGCCATATTCGATACCCACGTAGCTGTGATAACCTGCGTCGAGAACAATGCGCATCATACGGCGATAATCGGTGCGTAGTTCGTTGCCGTTTGAGTCGAATTCCTGCGACTTGGCGCTGACCGCTTTGGCGAAGGGCATCATTTCGGTCACGCCTTGATAGCGGTCGTATAGCGTGCCATCCGCGAGCTTGAAATTTCCAAAGTCGGGCAGGGTGCCGCAATTGGACAGATTCACTTTTTTAATCACAGAAACGAGCCAACCGCCGTTTGAAGATAGTCCACCATGATTTTCGACGAGAACATTCAACCCGACTTTGGCAGCGAACTCGGATAGTTTGTGCAGGCCTTCGCTGACTCTATCAGCCTGTTCCTCGGGAGTGCCGCTGGAATGGGCATTGACGCGGATGGAGTGGCAGCCGAGGAATTTCGCTGCTTCCACCCATTTGTAATGGTTCTCAACTGCCTTGATACGCTCGGTCGAATTCGCATCACCAATTGCGCCTTCATGGTCGCACATGATGAGCAAGGTTTTAATGCCAAGATCGTCCGCGCGCTTTTTGAACTCCGTTAGATATGGTTGATCCTGCTTTTTGGTTTTGAAGAAGGTATTGACCAGTTCGATGGCATTGATCCCAAAGTCATGCGATGCCTTCGGGAAATCCATGTGATCGAGCTTGCCGCTTTCGAGAGCGCGATGCAGAGACCATTCCGCAAGGGAGATTTGGAATGTAGGTTTCTTTTGAGTGGCTGTAGATGAATTGGTCATACAGAAATATAGGCCAATGCGCCGTCACGCATAAGCATACGTGACGGCTAAAGATTACAAATACTATTCGAGATGCTTTGCGCAGTTAGTGCGCTGGCATAGGTTCCGATTTGGCTTTGGCTTCCGATTTTTCCGGTGTTTTCGGCGGATGGAAAAATAAGGCCAGCACAATGGTGGCTGCGAGCGCGGCTCCAAGTGGCACAAGGAACAGAGTGTGGAAGTCAGTATTTCCGTTATGGACGAATATTTTTTGACTTAGCGTAGGGCAAATCCAGTTGGCCACAAGCGCTCCCACTCCCAAGATCATTACGTTAAAAAGACCTTGTGCACTCGCCCGAACGTCCGTTGGGAAATAGGCTTCAACAAAGATATAAACTGTTGCAAAAAAGAAGGCATAACAGATGCCATGAAGCACCTGAACCAGTATGATTAATTCTTTATGTTGGGGGAAGAATGCATACACCGCAAACCGGGCTGCGTGACCAAGAATACCGACGATCATAGTCGTGCGCCAACCCAAGCGTTTTAATGTAGCACCAAGAACGAACATGGTGAGTAGTTCTGCAACCTGTCCAACACTCATAACAGGCATGATCCAGTTGCCGGGAATACCTACGCCACCAACTTCCGGACTTGACCCCAAGAAAAAGCCGGTCCAATTGAAATAACAGTTGTGCACAAACGCATCGACGAATGTTACGACCCACAGTACGAGCACAAATGGATGTTTGAGAAGTTTTACAGCTTCCAGCCAGGCCAGGCTTTCGGTGGCACCTTGACCGGCCTTTTTCGGCGGCGTATGCGGTAACGTGAGACTAAAGGCTGCCAGCAATAGTGATGCGATGCCCGCGACAATGTAAGTCCAGCGTGTTGCATCTTGTAGTGCTTGTCCGGTTAACCCGGAGCCGAGCACTGTACCCAGCCAGTTAACAATCCCTTGGGGGTTTGCGGCATGCACCTTATCCCAGTCCACCAAGATAAATGTGAATGGCCATGCTGCCAGAATCCACCCAAAGGTACCGCCCATGCGAACCAGGCCGAATTCCTTTTGCGCGTCCTTCATGTTGGCAAACGCAATGGAGTTGGTGATGGAAATTGTAGGGACGTAAAGCAGGCAATGTATGAGCATCAATCCGAAGAAAGGCCAGAAGGTCTTAGTGAAAGCCAAACCAATCATGGCCAATCCGCCGATGAGATGACTGAAGGCAAGAAATTTTTCCGCCGCAAAACGCCGGTCTGCGAATTGATTGCTGAAAAACATGCCGACAATGGCGGCGATGGGGAAGGCGTTCAGTATCCATGACTGTTCAGCAGGTGTGAATTTCAAGCTGGGCAGATAGCTAAAAATCAGCGGCAGCCATGCTCCCCAGATGAAAAATTCCAACACCATCATGAGGAAAAGTTTAAATCGAATTGATTTATTCATAGGTTTACTGGGGGCGAGAGTAGGGGAATGACGCTGCATTAAGCAAGCCTAGAGCAGTCATCGAAATAGATTTTGGTTACAGGATTGTTGGAATCCGGATTAACAAATTGACAGGAAGGGGGAAATCTTTAGGCTCGACCGCAATCCGCTTCCAAAGGGGGAAGAAATCATAAATAAATCAAGGAAACCTATGCTGAATATATTCAAACTGGCCGCGCTTACTGCTGTGCTTTGCTACGGGGTGGGCTGTGCATCCATCGTCGATGGTGGGCCTAAAATTATCCGTGTTAATTCTGAACCGACTGGCGCTAAATTGAGCGTTTTTGACAGAGACGATAAACCGGTGTGCATCCAAACTACTCCGGCCAGCCTCACCCTTAAGCGGAGTCACGGATATTTTATGGGAGAGAGATACAAACTGGTGTTCGAGGCTCCTGGTTATTATCCCTCAACCACCTACGTTGAGTCAGGAATAAACGGCTGGTATCTGGGAAACGTGCTTTTTGGCGGTGCCATCGGCATCCTAATTGTTGATCCGGCAACTGGAGCAATGTTTACGCTCTCTGACCGGACCCCGAAAGTGGACAGGTATCAGAGTTAGTCTTAGCCTGTTTTTATGTGCTTCAACGCAAAGCGGAGGGGAGCGTAGCGACCCGGAGCTTTGCGTTGAATCGCCGCGCAAATTCCCGGGGTGTCTGA
>JAQGPC010000025.1 GCA_028293285.1 Pedosphaera sp. | reverse complement strand
GTTGATCCACCATCGTGTTAATCGTGTCTTTGAGCTGGAGGATTTCCCCCTTCACGTCCACCGTGATCTTCTTGGACAAGTCACCATTGGCCACCGCCGTCGTCACTTCCGCGATGTTACGCACCTGACCCGTCAGGTTGGAAGCCATCGAGTTCACCGAATCAGTCAAATCCTTCCACGTTCCGGCCACACCTTTGACTTGCGCCTGTCCACCAAGCTTTCCTTCCGTTCCCACTTCGCGGGCCACACGGGTCACTTCCGATGCAAACGACGAAAGCTGATCCACCATCGTATTGATGGTATTTTTGAGTTCCAAAATTTCCCCCTTCACATCCACCGTGATCTTCTTGGACAAGTCGCCATTGGCCACTGCTTTCGTCACGTCCGCGATGTTACGCACCTGAGAAGTCAAGTTACCGGCCATGAAATTCACATTGTCAGTAAGGTCTTTCCACGTACCGGCAACACCTTTAACCTGCGCCTGACCACCGAGCTTACCTTCGGTTCCCACTTCGCGGGCCACACTCGTCACTTCCGATGCGAACGATGAAAGTTGATCCACCATCGTATTGATGGTGTTTTTGAGTTCCAAAATTTCCCCTTTGACGTTCACCGTGATTTTCTTGGAAAGGTCGCCATTGGCCACCGCCGTCGTCACTGCAGCGATGTTACGCACTTGCGCCGTCAAGTTACCGGCCATGAAGTTCACAGAATCCGTCAAATCCTTCCAGGTTCCAGAGACACCTTCCACTTTCGCCTGACCGCCCAACTCACCTTCAGTACCGACTTCGCGCGCCACACGGGTCACTTCTGATGCAAACGAACGCAACTGGTCCACCATCGTATTGATGGTGTCTTTCAATTCGAGGAATTCGCCTTTTACGTCCACCGTAATTTTCTTGGTCAAGTCACCATTAGCCACAGCGGTGGTCACCGTCGCGATGTTACGCACCTGACTGGTCAGGTTCGACGCCATCAAATTCACGTTGTCCGTCAAATCCTTCCATGTACCGGCGACACCTTTGACGCGCGCCTGACCGCCCAATTTTCCTTCCGTGCCGACTTCGCGCGCCACACGGGTCACTTCTGATGCAAATGCGCCCAACTGGTTCACCATCGTATTAACCGTTTTGGCAGTCCTTAAAAATTCACCTTCCAGTTTGCGGCCTTCGATTTCCGTGGCCATGTTCTGCGAAAGATCGCCTTTGGCCACAGCGCCGATCACGCGCGCCGTTTCGCTAATTGGATGCACCAGACAGTTAATCAATGTATTGACCGACTGCACACGCTCTTTCCAGGCACCGCTCACGTCACTCACCGTCAGGCGTTCGGAAATCTGCCCCTCTTTGCCCACCACATGGCTGATGCGGCTCAAATCGTGGGTGGAACGATCCATCAACTCAGCCAGATCATTGAATGTATCAGCCACCTTTCCCGCAATCCCCGTCCATTCCATCGGCAACCGCACACTAAAGTCGCCACGCTTCAGCCCGCTCAACGCCGTCAATATTCTTTTGGAATCCAAAATATCAGCCAAAGGCTCGTTGGCGCTCTGCAAAGCTGGAGGGAGAACACGACTGATGCGGTTTCCCTTCGCTCCATTCGGAGATTTAGGCTTGTGTCCATTGACCTTGCCTTTCGGTTCTTTAGTGGCTGCCATAGACAGCACGGAAGGTTCATTCGCCAGTATAGGTGTATTCTTTTTCATGGTAATGACGGTAGATGGTGCGAGTTATGGACAAGGAAATGGAAAGGCAGAGCACTGCCAAAGAAGTCAGATGGTCGTTTGCTAGCTAACATTAAAAACAACTTTTTTAGGTTCAGCTTAATTAAGTAAGGCGAAGGATGAAAAATGTCGATATGGGGTGTATACCCCACCTTGCTTTTTTGAACGCAAAAAGCCTTGCAAATCATGAGTTCTCGTGTGGAACGGGGTCGAAAAATCATGGTTGATTATACTCAGTGAGAAGATTGAAGTCACGCAACTTTAGTCCTACACTCGTTCCATGCGAATTAACTTTGTGAACTTCTCCCGGCGGCTATGCGCTTTCGTATTACTAGCGGCAATTATATGCCCGATTCAAAGGGCATTATCCAAGCCGGACGCTCCCATTTACGAAGTTCGCAAGGAGCATGATCGCGATGGCATCGGCACTTTCTATCGCCACCGGGAAATCGCCCATGTCATGGGCCATCAGGCTGCCGATTGGTTGGAACGTCCGGAGCGTGAGCAGGAAGAAAAGCCCGGACTCTTGCTCGAGGCGCTCAAACTTAAGCCGGGCGAAGTAGTGGCCGATATTGGGGCTGGCACTGGCTATTACACCCGCCGCATGGCCCAAAAAGTCGGTGAAAAAGGCATTGTCTATGCTGTGGACATCCAACAGGAAATGCTCGATCTGCTCACCAATAAGATGACCGAGCTCAAAATCCACAATGTCAAACCGGTCTTGGGCACGATCACCGATCCCAAGCTACCCGCTACAGCCGTCGATTTAATTCTCATGGTGGACGTGTACCATGAATTCGATCACCCGTATGAAATGACCCAGGCCATGATCAAATCTCTCAAGCCGGGTGGCCGCATTGTATTTGTCGAGTTTCGCGGAGAAGACCCTAAAATTCCCATCAAGCCACTTCACAAAATGACCGAAGCGCAGGTACGCAAGGAAATGGCCTTCTTCCCGCTTGAATGGGTTGAAACTTCCGAAGTCCTCCCCATCCAGCATATTATTGTCTTCAAAAAGAAATGAGCTAATTAATCAGCCGTCCATCTATGACCACCGAAGCAGCAACAAAGAATGTAACCCTTCGTTCCGGTTCGCCGCAGGATGCGCAGACTTGTGGGAAGATTTGCTACGAAGCGTTCAGAACAATCTCCGAAAAGCACGGCTTTCCGCCGGATTTTCCATCCGCCGAAGCTGCTATCGGCCTGATCTCTTTCTTGCTGTCGCGTAACGATGTCTATTCAGTCATCGCCGAGTTGGATGGTCGCATAATTGGAAGCAATTTCCTCTGGGAGAGCGATTCCATCGCGGGCATCGGCCCGATAACAGTAGATCCAACCGTGCAAAACCGCATGACTGGCCGTCTGATGATGGAGAACCTTCTGCAGCGCGCTGAGGAGAAGCGTTTCGCCGGTGTGCGATTAGTCCAGGCGGCTTTTCATAGCCGCTCAATGTCCCTTTACACCAAACTCGGATTTGTCGTCCGCGAACCGTTGGTGGTTATGCAAGGTCCGGCTCTCAATCTCCAAGTCCCCGGTCACGCCGTGCGCCAAGCCGTTGCCGCCGATCTGCCCGCTTGCAATCAAGTTTGCTTTAAACTCCATGGTCACGATCGCCGTCACGAACTCCTCGACGCCATTACGAATGGAACCGCTACCGTCGTCGAACATGGAAGCCGAATCACTGGTTACGCAACTGTGGTCGGCTTTTTCGGCCATGCCGTTGGGGAAACAAATGAAGACCTGAAAGCCTTGATCGGTGCCGCCCCGGCTTTCGCTGGCTCCGGTCTATTGGTGCCCAGTCGCAACACCGAAGTATTTCGCTGGTGTCTGGACAATGGCTTGCTTGTCATCCAGCCGCTCACGTTGATGAGTCGCGGCCTTTACAACGAGCCCGCTGGCGCTTTTCTGCCCTCCATTCTCCTTTAATCTTACTCGGCAGCCGACATCGCCTCCAGCGTCTCAATCATCTTCCGCAACTTTAGTAGCGCCAGATTCTGCAATTGCCGTATCCGCTCGCGGGTAACGCCAAATTTCGCTCCCACCTCTTCCAACGTCCTCTCCGAACCACCCTCCAACCCAAAGCGATATCGCAATATCGAAGCCTCGCGCGGGTTCAACCGATCCACCAATTCCTTCAACATGTGCGTCACCGTTTTCTCTTCAAGATTATCATACGGGCTGGAGGCATTTTCGTCCTGCACCACGTCCGACAAATGCGTCGAATCATCATCACCAATCGGCGCGTCCAACGAAGCCGGCCGGATCGAATACCCGCGCATGTCCGCCACCTGACGCCGCGAAAGCCCCATCTCCGCCGCCACTTCTTCATCCGTCGGTTCGCGCCCCAACAACTCCTGCAACTTAAGCGACACCTTTTTCATATTGTAGATTTTATCCACCATATGAACCGGCAGCCGGATCGTTTTGGATTGATTGGCGAGCGCGCGGCGAATTGATTGCTTGATCCACCACGAACTATACGTGGACAACTTCGCCCCCTTCTTCGGATCGAACCGTTCCACCGCCAGCATCAAACCCATGTTCCCCTCGTTAATCAAATCCAGCAGCGGCAAACCCAGCCCATCATATTCGCGCGCAATCTTTACCACCAACCTCAGATTCGCCCGGATCATCAAATCGCGCGCCTTGGCATTCCCCTTCTTGATCTTCGCCGCCAGCTCGATTTCCTCCTTCGGCGTCAGCAGATTCACCTTGCCCACCTCGCGCATATAAAGCGTCAAAGCCGTATTGCCATCGTAAGGCCCACGCGCTTCCGCCACGACCGGCTCTGGCGCAACCGAAACCGCTGCCTCCACCCTTTCCTTCACGATCACCTTTTTGGAAACCGGACTCGCTTTTTGCAACAACTGCGTCCGCCTCCGGGCTTTTTGCAATTGTTTGCGGGCCGAACGTTGCGATGCGGCGGTAGAGGTTACAGCTTTCATGCGTGGCACTATGAATTGTACGACTTCAAATTCAACATTCTGAGTTTATTAACGCAGTGCGTTTAAGATTGGACGCAGAAACTCGTATTAAATTCCAAACTATTTGATTCCATGGAAAACGTGAAGAAACCTCACAAAAAAGAACTGGATATGACTCGCGCATAATTTACCAAATACAACTCCGACGCCCTGCGACCATGTCTGCATTGTCACCAAATCCCCTCGCAAGGAAAGCGATTAATTTCACCACCATCATTTTTCCCGTGAATTGCATAAATGACAGTTTTAGATTCAGCACACCCCGTGCCAGTTTTTTAGCGCCTTTTCAGTTCTTAATCCTAATCATGATCCCTTAAACGTCCCCCTTCTTCACGTCCTTGCGTAATATTGCTTTACGCCCTGCATTCAGCTCCATTCTGTCTGGGAATAAATGTCGAGTGTCACCTCCATCACTCCATATTTTTTTATCGCGTGTTAACGTTCGTTAGCGTCAGTTAACGCGTGTTAACGTCAGATAGTACCATACACGTATTAATTTCCCGTAGCTGGAAACGCTTGTCCCGCATGCGGCGATGAGTTTTCAGCTTTCCTTCCTTGGGACTCTCCGGCTCTCGACTCTCGACCTTGGACTCTCGACCATTATTCCCCGCTTTATTTTTTAACCGTAATTAAGTGTAATTAAATGTAATTATCGCGGACTAACCGTAACCCTAAGACTACGAACGCTTCCCGTTTGGAGTTCCGCCTTCAGGCGGCTTCGAATTTCCGACCTATGAATTTTAGCGCGGATCAACCCCCATTAACACGGAATAACCTGGAATTGCGGACAACGGACCACGAACCACGCACCAAGGACATCCATCAGAACTTGATAACTTTATAACCTGAAAACCTGAGACCATCCCCGGTTCGACCACGTCACTCATCACTTCGGTTGTCAAAGAACCGCAGCCAGCACCACGCTACCACCCAGGCACAATCGGCCCACCCATTAAATAACAATAGTTATCACACAAGTCAAGCCCTTTTTCCATGGAGCGGACGGTCTATGACCACCGCAAATCTTCCTGATTGTGGCTGCGCCTCGTAAGAGCGCGGCTAACTCCTCCCATTGTACCTGAAAACGCCTGTCCCGCACTGCGGCGATAAGTTTTCAGCCGTCAGAACTCTGACCGCCGACCTCCGGCTTTCTGGCTCTCGACCCTGGCCCCTCGTCTCTCGACGCATTCGTGTGTGCCTTCATGTCCATTCATGGTAACCGCTCCGTCAACGTGCCCGAATGCAATTCCAGCTTATGCCCATCCGGATCACAAAAATAAAACGAATCCTCCCGCTCCGACACCTGCCACTCCTTCACCCTCGCCGCCAACAATTTCTCCTTCAACCCCGGCAACCCCTCCACCGACACACTCAACGCCACGTGCGTATATTCCGGCAAAGCCCCCGACCGCACGTTCTCATCCACCACCAACGCCAGCCAAAACGTCCCCGCCTCCAAATACGCCGACCGCTCCTTCCGCATCCTCAATTCAAACCCCAACAACTCACGATAAAACGCCACTGACCGTTCCAGATCTTTTACTGCTAATGTGATGTGATTGATGCCGGTGATTTTTTCCATGTCTTCATCAACTAAAAATATAAGGCACACCGAACGCCAACACGCAAAGAGCGATAAAAATCCCTATTGTGATGAACCCTTTCCACCCCCTCGTTTTAAAAATGTGCCAGGGCGCCAGAATTGGTGAAAATGCGAACACCAGATAACCGTAAATAGACGACCTTGGAATCCCACGCCGTGCGGAATCGAGCACCACCCAATAAGCAACCAGCGCGGACAACAGAAGCTGGTCAAAGGCCGTGGCTCGATTCGAGAATCCAGTGTGACAATAAGCATAAATCCCGGTTTGGACCATGCCACCCAGGAAAAATGCCAGCAGAAGATAATTCTCCGGCAACGACACCCTCCGCAGTCCTCGGGGTTGCACTCTCATTGGATTTGGGTTTACGCCTTCCATTCTCGGTGAACCATACCGAACCGTTACCTGCTGGCAAGCACGTCCGCGCACGCCAACCAACCCTGATTCCACTCTCTTCTCTTGAAAGCCTTATGCGATTCCCCTACCCTTTCCTCCGACGTAAAGCCCGGAGTTGAATTACCTATGACCACAAATCGAATCCGTCCGCCCAAGACCAAATCAACTGCCAAACCTCAAGACCCTTTCAAGGAACTCCTCCAACTGCTTCATGGAATTCGCCTCGAACCAACCCATAGACGCATGCCGCCCAAAAGCCTGACGGGCGCCGCCATGACCGGGAACATTGAGTTGGTGAAACAATTTCTCGCTGCCGGGTTCGATGTGAACGAAAAGACCGTCGGCTCTTCATCCCCTCTGGTCCCTGTAATCAGGCGGGGAGACCTGGCCATGGTTGACTTGTTTCTCCAACACGGCTGCGATCCACGCAAACGTCCGGGACCGATGTCGATATTTACCCCCATGTACGAGGCGGGAGAGACTGGCAACGTCCCCATCCTGCAACGCCTCATCAAAGCGGGAGTAAACCTGAAGGAGGAAGGCAAAACGGCCCTCGAAGCCGCCGCTGAGAATGGACATGTCGAAGCGGTGCAATTCCTGTTAAAAGCAGGCGTATCCGCGCCCCGCAAAATACTTGATGAAACCATCGCCGCCGCTGCCAAGGATAAGGGCGCAGATCCGTCGGCAGAACTGGCGTCAATAAGGATGGGACCGGCCGAAAGGCCACCGTTGCAGGGAGTTGATCGGGAAAACGCGATTCGGCGCATCCTCGAAATCATTCGCTCTGGGGCAATAAACAATCGCCTCAATGAGCGTGACAGCAAAGGTCGGTACCCGCTCACTCTGGCTGCGGAGAACGGTGACATTGAAGTTGTCCAGGCTTTGCTCAAAGCAGGAGCCAATCCAAATCCCGAAACCGGGCCATCCTTCACACCGCTCCATGCCGCCTGCGTAGATGGCCATTCCGCCGTTGCTTCGCTCCTCTTAAAAGCGGGTGCCAATGTCAATGCAGTCACACGGCTGGGTGCGACACCATTGCACCAAGCAACCGAATGGGGTGATCCCGAAACAATCAAACTGTTGCTGGCAGCCGGGGCGGACGTTACCCGGAAAAACGCCATCGGTCAGACTGCTTTGAACATCAACGCCGGCCTGCACCAGAAAACAATCCAAGCCATGCTTAAGGCCGCTCGCGATAAACAGCACGGAAAACCTACCAAGTCCGGTTCCGGATTGAGTTGCACGGAAATCAAAAAGGTAAAATCCGCCACGGCGCGTGGGACTCATGATTTCAAAGACTTTCACGCCCAACCGGAATGGGCTATCGCCATCGTCCGCGCACCCGCAGAAGCTGTCGCGAAAGCTTACGCTAAAATCACCAAGGCACCTCGCTGGGAAGCCGATGTCGCCCATAAGCGCATACCTGCTGCAAAGCATGGCGTCTTCATTCTTCAGCTTAAAAACAATCCTTGGTCGCTCGTTCTCCGTTCCCTCGGATGGATTGGTTCGGACGAAATCAAAAATTTGCCCAGGGAAGCGCTGCAACTTTCCAAACAACTGAAAACCCGTGTGTACACTTACATGGCCGAGGATACTTCCAGTTGCGAAGGGTACGAACTATTTGAAAATGGCCAGTCACTCGAGAAAGCGGATTGGATGGGAGAATTGCATTTCACCTCAAAAACAGGACGCAAAGCTCCAAAATTCGGCGAAGCCTTTCCCGATCCACTCTTTGCCAACGAAGGCATTTACCTCCCGGCGTGTTGGTATGAACCTGACGCCGACGCCACCAAACTCGGCCTAAGCGGCTTCGGCCCGGAGCACGTCGCCCGACTCGATTACATTGCTCTTAAGGTGTAATCAATACCAACGCCAATGGCTCCGCCTTGTCTGCCTACTTATTAACTTTTGTTTTTGGTGCGTCAGGTTCCACATTGCGAAGCTGCCACGGCTTTTTGTGCATGATCGGTGTGATATTGCCCAAATCGATTTTGGAGTTGAACCTCTTCGCCAATTTTTTCCCAAAGGTTTTCACGCTTTCACCGGGGGTGACAGGGTCGCCCAGCGCCATGCCCCAAGTCCACACTTCACCATCGCGAGTCAGCGCGACACCAATGGGTTCATGATGGCCGGGCGCTCGTGCATGAACTGCACCGGCCACATAAGCGACCACGTCCTTCTGCAACTCAACCCGCCTGAATTGCACTGTCGGGTAAGGGCCGCTGGGCCCGTTGGGTTTGGATTCAGACGCATCCATGAGCCAAAGTGAACCATCCTTCTTGGTCAACCCAGTGCACCACCAGTCACCGCAAGCAGGAACGCCTCGCCAATCATTGTCCGTTCCCACGCGCATGGGCGTGACATCCAAGGCTTGGTCCTGAACGCCCGTGTAGGCATGTGCGTTTCGTCCCCAGGCCCAAAGTGTCCCATCCACCTTGATTGCAAAAATGGTGTTATTCCCAAAACCCACGTCCACCCAATTGGTGTCCGGGGAAACGCGCGTAAGCACCTGCACGCTATTGCTGCCTTGCGGAAAAGCCGGGTTCAGATTCTCCCCGCAATACCAAAGACTCCCATCGGATTTCAGCGCCACAGTTTCCAGCCCCGCAGCCCAGACCTTCATCCAATTCGTTGCGGAACCAACCTGCCTGGCCGTCATGCTGCCAGTGGTTGAACCAATCCCCAATTGTCCGGCCCAGTCCATGCCCCACGACCAAATGGTGCCATCCTTTTTTAAAGCTACTGTATGGCAGCCACCGGCAGCGGCTTGTTTCCAATCATTCCCGGTAATCGAGCGGACTGGAGTATTACGCGTCGTCACGGTGCCATCGCCCAATTGCCCCTCAAGGTTTTGTCCCCACGCCCACAAGGAACCGTCTGCTTTTATCGCCACATTGTGCTCGGTTGATGCGCTGATGCTCACCCAATCGTGGTCGCTGCCAATGCGCTGCAGGCGCGTCTGCTCATTGACATTCCCCAGACCGAGCACCGGCCAGCCAAGAAAGTCCGCGCCCCAAGTCCAAAGGCTGCCGTCGGTAGCCAGGATGAGCCCATGACTTTCGCCAAGGCTGACCATCGGAATGCCCTGCCCCACCGGCAGCTTGAGTCTGGCATTCAAAAAGAAGAATCTAACAGTCAGAATCAGGATCGCCACAAGAGCGAGGGCGAGCACAAGGCGACGTTTCCTCATCACGAAAGTATGGCCGATTCATGATGAAAATCGACAAATTTTAATCTCCTTTGACTGAAAGAAACAACCATTGGAATCTCGACTATTCTAAATCTTCCAACGATCCGATCATTATAAAACAAAAAACCGGAAGTCATTGCTGACTTCCGGCTGGGTGAAACTGCTTATTGGCCGAACCTTACCTTAACGGATTCGCCAGACGGAAGAATTCCGCCGGAGTGGGCGTTACCGTCACGACATTCGTCGTGCCAGTGCCATCGGTCGAATACGGCGGATCAATATTGCTCCAACTGCCACCTTCCACAGATGAGCCCCGCTGCAGAATGTATCCAGAGTCCTTCGTCGGCCATGAGAAGGTCGCATCAGGTGCCGTGTTGACCACTTCGAGTTTCGGATAATGCGGTTGCGTCACCGAAGCCCATGACTTGCCAATGCGCAGGTCAGTCATCCGCTTCGATGCCGGAGCGACCGTGCCCTTCAAACCAAACTCGGTAATCGTCGCGTTGGGAGCCCAGTTGGTGACCATCCCACCCGCGTCGGGAGTCGGACGATTCAATTCCGTGGCACCGTATGCTGAAAGTGGAGGATCAATCCACAAAGTGACTACATCGTCATTGGTCACGCTGCCGCCCACGAGGTTTGTGCTTGAACCAAATTTGTAGCAACCCACAATAAAATGGATCCCGCCACGTCCGAAATGCTTGGCCGATGCCCATTGACCATTTACCGATCCTGAATTGATCGTTGAACTGCCACCTTTGAAGACACCGAAGTAATAGCCATCGCCACCAGTACCATCTGTTTGAGTGCAGAGTTTATAATTCCAGCTATCTGCGTTGGCACCATTGGCCAGTGAATCGCCGCTGGTAAAGCCTGCAATAATATCAAACAGGCCACCGCTCAGTGCGGAGCCTTGATCAATTTGCAGGATGCAGGAGAAATACGCTGCGCCATTGGTTTGATGGACGCCGCCGAATTTCAAATGATTGTTGTTCGGCGCACTGCTCCAATACCATTGATTGGAACTTGCGCAGTATATGCCCGGCCACGGATATTGGCCGGAAGTCGAATGGTTTAAGTAGTCTCTAAAAAAGCCACCTTCAAGGGTGCAATATGGCCCGCCAGCTCTGAACCAATACGCCGGCTGCCCCGTCACATGATTGTAAGTGCTGACCATGTTCTCCCAGGAATTGACCCAGCCTCCCGGAGCGGGAAAGCCCGGATAAGACTGTACCGGGTAACTGAATTTTTCATAAACAATCAAGCCCGGCGTCGGATCGAATTCCGGCTGGCCAATGGCAAGTAACAGGCTCGCCGAAGTCGTCTGATTGCCATACGCATTGCCAACCGTGAGCGAATAACTTCCCGCGTCGGGCTGGTCCACATTCATGACCGTAAGCGTTGGAGTGGTCGCACCGAAAATATGGAAGCCGTCATCATTAAGCGTTGTGCCGTTGGCCTTCCAGGTATAGGTCAAAGTGGGAGATCCAGTGGCCGTGGCCGAAAACGTGGCATTCGAGCCCGGTGCCACAACGGTGTTTGTGAGGGTCACAGTTAATGCGGGAGCATGTCCCACCGTGAGCGTTGCCGGATCACTGGTCGCCGTCCCGGCCAGGTTGGTCACCGTGCAAGTATAGGAACCTGCGTCCGTATCCTGGACACCGGTGATTGTGATTGTGGCCGTTGTCGCGCCGGAAATGGTCGCACCTGAACCCGAAGGTCCGTTGGCCAGCAACGCGGCTCCTTTGAACCAATGATAGGACAGCGAACCACCCGAGGCTGTCACCGTAAAACTCGCATTTGCGCCCGCTATCTTGTTCTGGTTGCTCGGCGACTGGAGGATGCTCGGAGGATCCACCACCGTCAGCACCGCCGTGGAACTGGACTGCACTGAGTTGTTGTCTGTAACTGTGACGGTATAATTGCCGGCATCTCCGTCCTGCACCCCGGCAATGGTCAAAGTGTCGGTGGTTGATCCGGAAATGACTGAACCCGAACCGGTGCCGCCATCGTTGAGGAAATTACCGCTCTGGAACCATTGATAGGTTAAAGGCACTGCCCCACCCGACACCACATGGAATGTGGCAGTGGTCCCGGCCACATTCGTGCGGCTTGCCAATTGGGTGGTAATTGACGAACCCGCCAGAGCCAATGTCGCGCCGGTACTCGTGGTTGAACCACTATTATTGGAGGCTACTGCAAAGTAAGTGCCGGCATCTGTGCCCGTGATATTCGCAATCGTTAGGGTCGCAGTGGTCGCACCGCTGATATTTCCACCGTCAACCAGGGTAACACTTCCCTTTTTCCAGGTATAACCGTTGGGATTCGCATTATCTGCCTGCACAGGCCCAAAACTCACCGTCGCACCGTAACTGTCAGTCACATTCGAAGGATTGACGGTGAAGCTGGGAGCAACTCCCTGCTTGGGAGACAGGGCAACACCTCGGAAAATTTTTCCTGATGGCACACTAGCCAGGACCGTCGGAACAACCGTGCCCCCCGCCCCCGTGTCTGTGATTGCATAAAGCTTGCTGCCGATACCGGAGACCACAAACAGCACCGGGTTTGCTCCGCTGTAATCAACGGCAATATGCTGCGGCTTCTCACCGCCGGAAATGAAAATTTTATTCCCCATGGTCCAGGTGGAACCGTCAAAAGTGAACGGCATGATTCCCCCGGTGGTATCGTTATAATTACAAATATAGGCTCGCGCGCCCGGGGCGTTGACATCACCGGGCGAAATTGAAAAACCCGCGGCGGAACTCGCGCCTGAGATAAGCACCGAGTTTCCCGGATTGGCTGTCGTTGGCAGGCCGCCAAATGTATTGATGCTTGCGGTGACCGTGTAATAGAGACTGCCATTTACCACGGCACATGCCCGGCCCGTAGTACCCTGCAGGCTGGCTCCGGTATTCAGATAAATGGTCCCGCCCGAGCCGCCCATGCCCCAGAAATTACCAAATCCATCGGAAGTGGCACTTCGAAATGCGGCTGCCGATAAAGATGTTGTCATGATGGGGCGCGCATACACGCCGTTATATTTCACCGTCGCCACCACCCGGGTAGCTCCCCCGGCGGAAATGGCAACACTATCAACGGCACCTGCAGTCATGTTGGCATAACCAGGGATGACCACCAGCGCGCCATCCCCTGACAGGGATATATCATGATTCAGTACCGAATTCTGGCCAAACACAATGGAAGTGGCATTGGAAGTCGTTCCATTATTGGGCAGGGCCACTTGAAAGGATGGCGCTGCCTGGTTGGCCGTGGCAGGCAGGTATTCGAGAAGCGAACCCGAGTTGCCCGTTGTTGCCGTGCCATCGCATTGCAACACCACGACTCGGCCAGGGGTGAATTGTGCGAATGCGGTGGAAGAAACCAGGGCAAGACTGGACGCGAATAGAACAGATAATAATTTCATAGCTCAGTTGTTTAGGTTAATTCTGAAACCCTTGGGATTGACTTGGAATAGTAACTCCGGAAATCGACCCTACTCCTATCATGCACAAAGCTCGAAATGATGGATTCATAAGAGCTGAATCACAAATACAAGCCGATTTCATGGGATTAATATAGTATGTCCTCTTGGTTGAACGTTTCACGTGGTTGTCACCAGAGTATATTTTTGAATCGGATTGTCAACAACTCATTAAAGATATTAAGCGGCCGAGTTGACTCAGGATAAAGGTTACCGAGGCGGGAGGTGGACGAGGAGTTCATTGATACGTTGACTCATATTCGTGGTTACCGAAGCAACGAAGATGAGTTTAGCAACCAAGCGCGAGTATCTC
>JAQGPC010000020.1 GCA_028293285.1 Pedosphaera sp. | reverse complement strand
TGAGTTTGGGGCACGGACGCAGTTACGCTTGGGCTATGCGCTGGTTAGCCATTTTTTCAATATTGCTTTGCTGCCTGGTCCTCGCTCCCGTCACGCACGCCGCTGAAGGACGTATCATTAAAGTACTTCCGCAGTTGCTGGACTTGAAGGGGAGGAATTCGCTATCGCCGAGCCTTTACGACCGTGATGCGTATCAAATGCAATTGCGCAATCACCCGAAGCAAGTTTCCACGCTGCGCTTCAATGTCGAATGGAAGGCCAAAGTCCCGAAAACGGAAGAATTGAAATTGCGGGTGGAATTGCGCGGCGCAGTGCTGGAAAAAAAGGCGAAGGAGGCAATGGTGGAAAAAGTTTTAACCGAGCGGTATCGGTTGAATCATTGGACAACGGTGGATTTGACCGAAGCGGCCTACAAGGAATTTGGCGAAGTCACGGCCTGGCGCGTGACGCTTTGGCATGACAATCAAATGATCAGCGAACAAAAGTCGTTTCTATGGTAAAGACGGTCATCCTGTCATTTTGGTTGCTGGTTGCCACGCTGCCGCTTCTGGCCGAGGTGGCGCCGAAGATGCCTGATTATCAACCTGGGGATACGGCCATTGAGGATGTGGTCACGCCGATTTCGCTGATTGTGATTGATCCGAAGGCGACGGATGCCTTGCGCCAAAAGGAAGCTCAACGGGTCCCGGCCATTTTTCGATTTGACCCAACAATAGCGGACGATGCCGAAATAGTAATGAACAAGACGTTCACAAATGTGCACAGGCGGTTCATGAAGGAGTTGAGGGACACTTTTCAGAAAAAGAAACTGACCGACCAAGACTTCATTACGCCCGAGTTCGTCGAGCTTACCAACGTATTTCAAACCAAGAACAAGACGTTTCCGCTGACGCCTGATTTGGTCAAATTGTGGGCCAAGGGCGAATCCTATGAACCGATTCGCGGAGAATTGGCCAAGAGATTGCGAGCTACGATGAGTCGTTATCTGCTGGGGGGAGCTTTGACGGGCGAGGCGAAGGTCGGGCCGCTACAGACCATGGTTCTTAAAGTCTCCACGAACGACCAGGTAATTACGCTGGCAATGGCCGAACAACGGGGTGTGCGGGTCATCAAAACAAACCTAATCCAAATTACCAAGGCGCGGCTGGAGGTGCAGAAGAATTTGCCCCCGGAATTGCAAGCCATGGGAAAGTTTCTGGCGGCATCCATCAAGCCTAATTGCGTTTTCGATCCGGACTTGACCCAGCAAAGCCGGGCAAAGAAGACGGAACCGATTTGGGCGGCGGACCATTACGAACCGGGGCAGATGATCGTCAAGAAGGGCCAGATGATTGACGCCAAGACGAAGGCGGCATTGGATCAACTGAAGTCGCGGACGGCGGTGGATGATTTGCAGGAGCGACTTTCCCAAGATAAATCGAAGGCGCAGGCGGCAATTCAGGAGTTGCAAGCGAAGGCTTCCACGGCGCAATTGCAAGCCCAGACGGCCAAGGAAAGGAACTTGTGGCTGGCGGTGGGCTCATCGATTGTTTTATCGGTTTCGCTCGTTGCATTTTGGCGTTTGCGCAAGCCGAAACAGTCGTTTGCACTGGCGACGGTTGAGCCGCATTGGGAGCAGCCCTCTGGAACGACGGAAGCGGTAAAGGCGGGGCTTATTCCGCATCTTACCCGGTTACTTAAGGAGAAGGTCGTGATGCGGCTGATTTCGAATCGGGAAACTTTGCTCGACACCCAGGAGGCCGCGACTTTGGAGATCACGACTTTGGAAGAGCGTTTGGAAAAAATCCAGGCTCCGTTGGGGGAACGCTTGAAAGCTTACGAAAAGCGAATCACGGAATTGGAAAAGGAATTGGAAGCCAAAGGCGAGGAGAACCGGGAGTTGATCAAAGCCAAGATATTACTGGCGAAAAAGCAGTTGGAGACGGAGCGGAATAGGAATCGGGTGCCGTGGAATTAGAGTAAATTCCAAACACTGCCATGGATGACATTGCAAGGTCACTTCGAGTGGGTGCGTGCAATTACTCTTGCAGTCGTGCCAACCGTTCAATGACCGTCCAACTTTGGGCTTCCGGCAAGTTAGGTTCTGACGACCTGGTCCAGTGTGGCGGGATGCAGATGGAAGGGAAATTTCTTCGCGGAAACTGGAGCGGGCAAACGGAAATTGGTGAACAGTCTTATCGATTTAAAGGATCAAAACAAAGCGGAGTTATAGAATCGGCGGCTTATAAGGAAATTCCTTTCCGCATTGAAGTCGGTTGGCTCAAAGCTTCCAAATTAATCCTCCAAATAGAGGGTGAAAACTGGGAGGCGAATTTCCCAAAAACCTTAATGATGGAAGGGGAAAGGCCGCGTGATAAGTATGTTCGATTCTCTAACAAAGAACAGGAGTTCAAGTTTTGTATTTTCCCTGCAGAATCCTACGGAAACGGCCGCTATACTGATGGGCGAGTTTTACTGCCCCGCACGAGCACGATCTTGAACGAGATTCCCGATGAAATACTGAAGAGCAATCCTGAATTAATTAAGCTGTTTATTGCGCTCGGCCTATTGGGGTTTGCTTTCTACAGTTAATAGATGGCATCTCTGTCATTTGCCGGCTTATTCAAGCCTCAAGATGAACAAACGTGTCTGGCAATTTCACATTGAAGCACCGTGAACGGTGCGCTCCTTAAGTCAGGCGGCGTGGCTTTTTTCCTTGGTGGCCAGGGCTTTTTCGTAGCATTCCAAGGCTTCGCTGTAGCGTTCCATTTGATTAAATACGCCACCCTTGTAGAGGTAGGCCATGGTCATGGAGTTGTCCGTGGCAATGGCGCGATCATAGCAGACAATGGCTTCGTTCAGGCGTTGCAAGCGTTCCAGCGCCGTTCCCTTTTTGACCAAAGCTTCGGTGTTGGAGGGATCAAGTTCGAGTATCTGATTATAGGTATCGAGCGCGTTTTCGGGTTGATCGAGCTTTAACAAGCTTTGGGCCTTGCCTAAAAGGGTGATAATGGTCGCCGCTTTCTCTGAGGTGGCGGGGGCTGAGGATTCTGTGGGCGATGCGGCGGCGGTTTCAGAGGCCAGGGCCTTGGGATCGCCATGACCATTGGTGGAAGTTCCTTCGGTTAGTTTATGATTGGATTGAAGGGAATGCTCCATCTCAAGGATGCGCTTTTCGAGGCGGTCCAATACGTCGAGCAAGCGCACGCTGGATTGTTCCATCGGCTCGACGGACATGACTTGAGTGCCACCCGTACCCAGGGTGGCCGGAGCAGATCCCGCTCCCAAGGCGCGGCCGGTGGGCAAGGCGGCGGCCACGCTGGCGAGCCGATTGACCGCGCTCCATTGTAGAAACGCTGTAAAAAGCAAAACTGCAAAGGCAGTGAGCGCGAAAGCACCGGCGGCAGTGAGAACGGAGCGGTTGGAGCGTTGCAGGTCCTTTAATTCTTCGAGCCGCTGGGTGGCCATTGATTTTTCGATTTGATTCAAACGTTCTTCGAGAATAGCGGCATTGCGCACGGCGGCGGCTTCGGCTTCCGACCGGTTCTTTTCCAGAGCTGCCTGGGTATTGTGCAATTGCTCCTGAATTTGCAGGAAGGAACGCAGAGCATCCTGAGAGTTCGCTGCGGAAGCCTCCGTGTTGGCCGGAGGCAAGGTGGAAGCACTGGCAATCTCACCGGCCATGGTTTGACCAAGGCAACACAGCAATAAAAGACAGGTCAGGATACTTGCCCGAAACAATGGAAAGCCTGCTCGTGTGGTCATAATTAGCATTCAGACGAACCGTAGAAAAACCAGCCAAAAATGCAAGGCGAAACGAGAAAATTTGAATGACGAGTGTCGAATTTCGAATGAAACACATTTGCTGCACTGGCGGCGCTGTTTCACTGGCACCATCGAGGCAATAAATTTGGTTGGGCGATATTTGCGGAATTTAATTTACATATACCTATATAGGTATATACTCGCCAGAGCATGAAGTTGCTTGAAATCTATAAGTGTCTTTGTGATGAGACGCGGCTGCGTATTCTGCATCTGCTTTTGCAGGGTCCGCTATGCGTGTGCCATTTCCAAAGCATCCTGGAGGTGCCGCAAGTGGCGATCTCCAAGCACCTGGCTTACCTGCGGAAACGCGGGTTGGCAACTGCCCGGCGTCATGAGCAATGGATGATTTACCAATTGCCGGAGCAGCGTCCGGCTGAACTCGAACTGCAACTGCAATGTTTGCAGGATTGCGTGCAAACTTATCCGGTATTCCGCGAAGATTTGAAACGGCTCAAGAAATTAGGATGCAACTGCGACTGGGTGGAAGCGGCAACCGCTTCTACCACGAAGAAAGACTAGAAGCCATCATCTGTTAAGAAACCGACTTTTATTATGAAACTTTCAGAATTTAAGAAAATATTGGCCCAGCATTCAGACAAGAACATTCGCTTTGTCCTGCCTACGGGCACCAAAATCCCGCCGCAAGCCCATGTCACTGAAGTGGCGCGAATTGATAAACGATTTATTGATTGCGGAGGGACATTCCGCACGGAGTTTATCTGCCGGCTGCAAACCTGGTTTTCCGATGATACAGATCATCGGCTTACTTCGGGCAAGTTGCTGGGCATTTTGCAAAAATCGGCCTCGTTCCTAGAGACGGAAAATCTCGAAGTGGACGTGGAGCATGAGGCGCCGTTTATTTCGCAATTTCCAATTTCAACCGTGGAGGTGGAAGGTGAAGCATTGGTGGTGCGTTTGAGCACGAGGCACACGGCGTGCCTGGCGGAAGACAAGTGCCTTCCCCCTGCCCTGATGACCAAGTCCAATTTACTGAATCCGATTAAGAATGTCGGGCAGGCCAAATGCTGTTCCTAACATTTTCACATGAATGTTGGAATACGATTGAACCCCTCATCCCGGGCTTCTCCCCACTTATAGCATTTGAATTGTTAAACCGCAATGGAGGAGGGATCATTCAATCGTCCCGCTGGGACTCGGGGCCATGTCGAATTGCTCCCGGCAATGAATTGCCGGGCTATTTTCAGATGCCCCGCCGGGGCAAAGACCGGGGCTTGCGTCACTGCCAGATTAAATTTTTAAAAACCATAAGTGGAAGAAGGAGAAGAATGCGACCTCGAATGTTTATCGGTGGTTCGATAAAAAGACTCATTTTGTAATGATCACTATTCCATACCATGCCAACTGAAAAACCAATTGTATTGATTCTTTGCACCGGCAATTCGTGTCGCAGTCATATTGCCGAGGGGATTCTGCGCAAAACGGCGGGAGCGGTGGTGGATGTTCAGAGCGCGGGGTCGAAGCCGTCCGGTTATGTTCACCCACTGGCGATCAAGGTGATGGCGGAGATTGGCATTGATATTTCGCAGCATCGCTCAAAGCCGCTGACGGAGTTTCTCGAACGGAAGGTGGAAACGGTCATTACGGTTTGTGGCAATGCGGATCAGGCGTGTCCGATCTTTCCCGGCCAGGTGAATCGGCATCACTGGCCCTTTTATGATCCAGCCCACGCAGAGGGAACCGAGGAGGAGAAATTGCGGGTATTTCGGCAGGTGCGCGATGAAATGCGGCGGGTTTTTGAAGCGTATGGAGCGGGCAGGAGCGACCGATGAAAAAGTATTTTGCGGAGATGTTTGGCACTTTTGCGCTCGTTTTTGCCGGGACAGGCGCAATTGTCATCAATGAAGTTACTGGCGGCACAGTCACCCATGTGGGCATCGCGCTGACTTTTGGCCTCATCGTGCTGGCGATGATTTATACGGTGGGAGATCTTTCCGGTGCGCATTTGAATCCCGCCGTCACGCTCGGCTTTTGGGCGGCTCGACGGTTTCCGGCTCGTTCAGTCCTTCCCTACGTGTTAAGCCAGCTTACCGGCGCATTGTTAGCCAGCATCGTAATGCGGCTGCTTTTCCCCAAGAATCAATTGCTTGGCACGACCCAACCAGCGGGCTTCCCAGTTCAATCCTTTGTATTGGAATTGATTCTCACCGCAATGCTTATGTTCGTGATACTTAATGTCTCCACGGGCGCGAAGGAAAAGGGCATTACCGCAGGAATTGCCATAGGAGCTGTCATTGGTCTTGAAGCGATGTTTGCCGGGCCAATCTGCGGCGCTTCCATGAATCCCGCCCGGTCGCTGGGACCTGCGCTCGTATCGGGTCATTTGGAAAACTTGTGGATTTATATCGCAGCTCCCGTTATCGGTGCGGTAGCGGCCGTGGGTGCCTGCCGATGTGTTCAGGAGGAAGGGTGTTGTGCCGCCAGACAGAAGCCATGAGTTAACCGGCCAATCGAGGTTACAAGGTTAAATTGTTACATCGTTAAACGATGCGCAGGGAGGTGATCCATCCGAAAAACAGGGTTGACTTTTATAACGTATGTTATACAATAAAGAGGTAGTCGCCAAGGGGGCTTATGCCCTTAAGGCGGTGATCTTTGACAATTTAATGCAGGTTACAAAAGTTAAATGGTTGCATGGTTACACTGCAATCGAGCCGGCCCGATCCCAGGTCGGGGATCGCCTGAAGGCGGGACTTCGAACAGGGACGGGTGTGCGACGGCCAACTTCGGCTATTCCGCGATAATTACGCTTATTTACGGTTAAAAAAGTCAGGGGCGAGGTTATCCGCGAATTGACGCGAAGAGCGCGAAGAGGGAATGGCCACAAAAAGGCACAGAACGCACAAAAGTGATAAAGGGTTGAATAGCCGCGAGAGAGCGCAAGGGAGAAAATATGAGCTATTGCGAGCAGGTACGAGCTAGTGTGAGTTGATGTGAGTCGCTAAAAAGACAAAGTTAGCGCTCGAGTCCTTCCGGACGGACAACGTCTCGCTCCACCGTGAAGGATTGTTGCCTAGATTATCAAGTGGTTCGTGGTCCGTTTCTCCGATAGATTCAAGGCCATTCCGGGTTAATCCCAGTTAATCCGGGTTAATGGGGTTCGAAAAAGTCCGAATGGGAAAGTTGACTGCGAAAGGGCGCAAACTCATAACAGATTAAGATTAGGATTATGAGTAAGATTAAGAGGGAAACGGAGCTGGTACGAACTAGTACGACCTGGTACGAGCAGATGGGAGTTGTGACTTCGGTGATGTTGAAGATAAGACAGTCGATTCTGCATGTTGAACCGGGTTTGCATGTCCGCTCGTTGACACCCTGCCGGTTGAACAGTAGCCTTTCCGCATGTCGCGTTTGCCGTTTGAATTATTATTAGCGTTCCGGTATTTGCGGCCCAAACGGACGTTTGTCTCAATCATCACGTTGATTTCCGTTCTGGGCGTCACGCTGGGCGTTGCTGTGTTGATCATCGTCATCAGCGTGATGAGCGGGTTTGACAGCCAGTTGCGGGAGAAGGTGTTGGGGTTCAATGCTCACCTGAAGGTTTATCAGATGAACCCGAAAACCCACAAGGAGACGCTGCTTCAGGATTACGCAAAGGTGGCAAGCCTGGTGAAGGCGAATCAAAATGTTAAATCAGTTTCGCCATTTGTGCAGGGCCAGGTGATGGTCAAAACTGAGCCGAAGGAAGGCGAACCGTTGATAGGGGCGCCTTATATCCGGGGGATTGATCCGGAAAGCGAACGGAACTCCAGCCTGTTTGCCACTAATCTGCTGGGCAGCTTCGACCTGAATGGTCATGGGTTGCTTGTCGGAGCGGATTTCGCCCACAACATGGATTTGCGCTTGGGAGATCGGGTGGCGATTTATTCGCCGCATACGCTGCAAAAAATGGAAAAGGCCCGCCAACAGGGAAAGGATGAGGCGATCCTGCCGGTTGATTATGAAATACGCGGCATCTTTGACACGGGCTATTATGAATACAATGCCTTGATTGCGATCACCTCTTTGGAAAATGCGCAGGACCTTTACGAATTGAATGACGCGATTCATGGCTTGATGGTGATGATCAAGGATCCCTATGAAGCGGGCAAGGTCCGGGCAGAACTAGCAATGGCGCTGGGACCGGATTTCCGCATCAGCACCTGGAGTGAAGAAAGTTCCGCCATGATGGCTGTGATGGTGGAGAAAAATGTGATGCTTTACATTCTTTTCTTCATTGTGATCGTGGCGGCTTTTGGAATTACCTGCACGCTGATCACCTTCGTGGTTTTGAAGACGCGGGAGATTGGAATTCTAAAGGCCCTGGGTGCGAGCAGTCGTCAGGTGATGTGGATTTTCCTGAGCCAAAGCATGACGGTGAGTATCTTCGGTGTGTTGATCGGGCTGGGACTGGGAATGCTCGCGTTGCATTATCGAAATCAATTTCTCTACACCATGCGACGATTTACAGGGCTTGAACTTTTCCCGGCGAACATTTACGGATTTACGGAACTGCCTTCGTTGATTGTGCCGGGAGATATTGCCATCATTTGCGGCGGATCGTTCCTGATCTGCCTGGCGGCGGCGGCATTTCCCGTTTGGAATGCGAGCCGGCTCAAACCTGTGGAGGCATTGCGACATGAATAATATATCTACTGAACTCATCCTGGACGCGCGCAATCTGCACAAGAAATATGATTTGGGCGCTCGCTCGCTGGAGGTGTTGCGCGGAGTAAGTATCCAAGTCGCGAAGGGAGATTTTCTGGCGTTGCGCGGCGCATCGGGAGCGGGCAAAAGCACGTTGTTGCATTTGCTCGGCGGGCTGGACACGCCCAATCAAGGAGAAGTCTGGTTTCACGGCAAGAACCTGAGGACACTTTCGAATGGAGCACTGTCGCAATGGCGCAATTCAAAGGTGGGCTTGATCTTCCAGGCTTATCATCTGCTGCCAGAACTTGATGCATTGGAAAACGTTTGCCTGCCCGCCCGCGTGGCCCGGATGCCGGCAGCAGCAGCGGAAGCGCGTGGTCGCGAGTTGTTGGCGAAGGTAGGATTAAAGGGCCGGGTGGAACATCGGCCCACTGAGTTGTCGGGTGGCGAGCAACAACGGGTAGCGATTGCGCGGGCGTTGATTAATTCGCCGGAGTTGATTTTGGCGGATGAACCGACCGGGAATTTAGATTCGCATACCGGCGATGAAATTATGGATTTGTTGCTATCACTGCGAAGTGGATCGCAAACGACGCTGGTCATCGCGACACATGATGCCAGGGTGGCTGCGCGCGCGCCGAAAGTCATTGAATTGTTTGATGGACAAATTCTCAAAGAGCCAGATTTAGTCAGCCGCGCATAATCAGCATCTCAAGCCATACTAAAAGAGATTAGGATTAAGAAAATGATGCAAACGGACTGGGAGGAGAGATATCGAACAGGTGACATGCCTTGGGAAAAGGGCGAGCCTTCACCGGGATTGGTGGATTTTCTGGCGGCTCATCCGGAATTACCTCGCGACACGGTTTGTGTGCCGGGGTGCGGCACCGGGCACGATGCGCGGGTCTGGGCTAAGGCGGGATTTAATGTGACTGGTTATGATTTGGCCCCAAGCGCAGTAAAGCTTTCGCGAGAGCGGACCACGGCTGCAGGACTGACTGCGCATTTCCAGCAGGGAGATTTTTTGGCCGATAAACCAGCGCAAGTTTTTGATTGGGTTTTTGAGCATACGCTTTTTTGTGCGATTGATCCCGGTGAACGTGATCGGTACGTGGAAGCGGTGTTGCGCTGGCTCAAACCTGGCGGTCAATATCTTGCAGTACACTACATGATTTCCGATACGGATGGTCCGCCCTTTGGCACAACGCGCGAAGAGCTATGGAAGCGATTTTCACCGCACTTCGAACTGGTCCAGGAATGGGTGCCACGCTCTTATCCGAATCGAACCGGACTGGAATTAATGCTGTGGTGGAGGAGAAAGGCTTAGATGCTTCGAAGTTGCGCCCATCAGATAGCCATTAAGTTTTGTTTATTGACCGCGAATTTTGTTGGGGTACTGTTCGTCGTATCCTATACTGCAAACAACCGATAACCAAACTTGCCCTTTATGGATAATACCGAAAAGAAACCAGCTCTCGGCCTCGAAACGCGCCGGGACTTTATCAAGAAAGCTTCCACTGCCGCAGCCGTGGTGGCCGCAACCAACATCTTTAAAACCCCCGTTTATGGGCAAAACCAGGCTCCTTCACCGGGCCGCGTCATCGGAGCAAATGACCGCATCGTGGTGGGGTACATCGGTGTCGGCAATCAGGGCATGGCCCATGTGCGCAGTCAGAAGGATCATGCAGCCGATAATAACATCGTCCAGGTGGCAGTTTGCGATCTTTCCAAGACGCGCATAGCGGATGCCCAGAAATACATTGGCGGCGACATCCAGGGTTGCGATGACCACCGCAAATTGCTCGAACGAAAAGACATTGATGCCGTGACCATTGCGACGGTGGACCATTGGCATGCCCCCTGTGCGATTGACGCCATGCAGGCCGGCAAACATGTCTATGTGGAAAAGCCAATGACCCGTTACATGGGTGAAGCGTTCGAAGTCGCCGATGCCGTGAAACGCACCGGCAAAGTCTTGCAAATCGGTTCACAAATTTGCTCGGACGCACGCTGGCACAAGGCGGCGGAACTCATCAAGGCGGGTAAGATTGGACAGATGGTTTTGGCGCAGGATTCCTACATGCGCAATAATCCCAAAGGTGAGTGGAATTATGACATCAAGCAGTGGTGTACTCCCGATGATTTGAATTGGGAACGCTGGCAGGGCAAGGTGCATAATAAGAAAGCCTTCAATGCCGATTCTTATTTCCGTTGGCGCAAATATTATCCTTACTGCGGCGGCTTGTTGGGCGACCTGATCCCCCATCGTTTGCACCCGCTCATGCTCGCCACCGGCAACCCGGAATTCCCGAACCGCGTGGTCTGCCTCGGCAACAAGGCGGTTCATACGGACAGCAATACTCCTGGCACTCCCGAGCGGGATGTGCCGGAACAGGTTCAATTGATTGCTGAATTCCCAAGCGGCTTGAACATTCTGCTGACCAGCAGTTCCATTAATCAGGTCGGACTTACCTCCCTTATCCGCGGCCATAAAGCCACGTTATACATGGGCGGCGGTGATAAAATTGAATTAAAGCCGGAGCCGGCCTACTCGGAAGAAATTGATCCACAGGTGATCGAACATCTCGAACCGAGTGGGGAGAAGATCCATGAAATGGAGAAGAACTGGTTTAGTTGCATCCGGTCCGGCGAGAAGCCTTACGGAAACATTGATCTCGCTGTGCGGGTGCAGACGGTCATCTCCCTGGCTGAAATGTCGCAGCGCTTGAACATCATGTGCGAGTTCAATGAAAAGACGCGCAAGGTCACTTCGGGCGGCAAGGAAATCCAACCGATTACCTACGGCACCCTGCCCTTGTCCTAAACGATAGATATCCGCTTCGAACCGGGTTTCGTGGGCACGTGCCTGCGAAACCCGGTTTTTTTAGAGCCATGCAAACCATCGCCATCGCTCGCAATGCCATGGCAACGCGTTTTGAAATCGTGTTGCATGGGAACGATCCGGTTGCGCTTCGGGCTGCGGGGGAAGAGGCACTGGATGAGATTGGGCGGATTGAGGCACAGCTTAGTTTCTATCAGCCTACCAGTGAGATCAGCCGTTTAAATGCGCGGGCCGCGCATGAGCCGGTGCGGGTCACTCCCGGCCTGTTTCGACTGTTGCAGCAGGCGAAAGAACTTCATGCTGAAACGGATGGTGCTTTTGACATTACCATTGCGCCACTGCTTCACTGCTGGGGATTTACGGGAGGAACCGGGCATGTGCCTGATCCACAAAAATTGGCTGAGGCCCGTGAACGAACTGGCATGCATTTGGTGGAACTAAATGCTGAGGATTTTACGATCAGGTTTGCCCAAGAGGGGGTCATGCTTGATATGGGAGCGATCGGCAAAGGTTATGCAGTGGAACAAGCCGCGAGCCTGTTGAAGGAACTGGGGATTACCAGCGCACTTGTAAATGGCGGAACCAGCAGCGTTTATGCATTGGGACAGCCTCCCGGAGCGGAAAGCTGGAACGTGGCTCTGGAATATCCGCCTACTAATGCCAAAAGTCCGCCTCCCTTACTGGCCACCATACAGTTGCGGGACGAGGCTTTATCCGTCTCGGCAGTATGGGGTAAATCTTTTCAAGCTGAAGGTGTGACCTTTGGGCACGTGTTGGATCCACGGATGGGACGGCCGGTTGAAGGTTCGCTGCTGGCGGCGGTGGTTTTACCATCGGCAACGGAAACGGACGCTTTCTCCACCGCTTTACTGGTAACTGGAGAGATTGAGCAAATCGTGTCCAAACGCTCAAATATGCGGACAATATTGGTGACAAAATCAAGTCCTGGAGAGCCGTTGCGGATCAGCAGTAAAGGCTTGTCGGTGCAACCGTTGTCCATTGAAGCAGCATAATATCCAGACAAATCGGCTTTCGGGCAAAAAGCTCATTGAAACTTAATTGCGCTACGACTACTTTTGCGTGGTATGATTGAGGATAGAGACTATATGCGTCGCCCTGCTTCATTTGAGCCGCAGTGGTCGGTCACTATTCTTTTGATCGTCGTAAACGTCGTCGTTTTCGTAATTCAAAGCCTGGCCGACTCTTACCATGCCAGCGTCCTGCGGGAATATTTTGTACTAAGTCTGGGCGGTTTAAAGCAGGGTTACATCTGGCAGTTGCTTACGTTTCAATTTCTGCACATGGATATACTCCATCTTGCTGGGAATTTGATTACACTATTTTTCTTTGGGCGGGCAGTGGAAGAAGCACTGGGCAAATCGAGTTTTCTCAAGTTGTATCTGCTGACCGGCGTGTTGGGTGGGTTGTTTGAGATGGCTGGAAGATTCTTTTTGGTGGATCATTTAGGCCTGCCCCCCTCTCATTTTGCTGGCCAAGTTTTGGGTGCTTCCGCAGGCGTTTATGGAATTATTGCCGCCTATGCGTCATTATTCGCGCATCGCTCAATTAATCTTTTAATTCCACCCATTGAAATTAAAGTCCGCACCTTCCTGTGGTTTGGCATCGCTTTTTCGGTTTTCGGGATTATCTATCCGTTTGGCAGCATGGCTCATGGCGCGCATTTAGGCGGCATCCTGGCCGGACTTGCTTATATCCGTTGGATCACTCACGCCCAGAAACCATTGGTGCTTTGGCAACCGTTTCGGCCAAAAGCCCGGCGGCGCGAATTGGTCAAGGTTCGCTCTGAAAAGCCACAACCCTGGCAGCGACCAAAGACGGTTGTGCCGGAGGATCTGCCGCCCGCAGAATTTATCAGCAAGGAAGTCGATCCCATCCTCGACAAAATTTCTGCGCATGGCATTCAGAGTCTTACTGAGCGTGAGCGTCAGATTCTTGAAGCCGCCCGCGCAAAGATGTCAAAGCGGTGAGGCTGTTCGCGCTTTGAATTTTCAAAACGTCCCACTTAGAGTTTTGCCTTTTGGATTCTTTTCCTTTTTAATCGTGCCATGATTCAACGTTATTCACGGGCGGAAATGCGGGAAATTTGGAGTGAGCAACGCAAGCTCGAAATCTGGCTGAAGATCGAACTGCTTGCCAGTGAAGCATTGTGCACCGAGGGACTGGTGCCGAAAAAGGATTTCACACAAATGAAGGCCAAAGCATCGTTCAAGCTGGAACGATGCAAGGAACTCGAACGCACGCTGAATCATGACGTCATTGCATTCACCACCAATGTCGCAGAAAACATCGGTGCTCCAGCGAGTCGTTGGCTGCACTTCGGCCTTACGAGCAGTGACGTTGTTGATACTGCCTTTGCTGTCCAGATGGTACAATCCGCAGACATTCTCATTGCGGATGTGAAGGCTCTGCGAAAAGTCATTACAGCCAAGGCAAAGAAATATCAGCTCACTCCCATGATTGGCCGCAGCCACGGTATCCACGCCGAGCCTACGACGTTTGGACTAAAGATGGCCCTGATGTATGACGAATTTGGGCGGGCTTTGCAACGGCTGGAAGCTGCGCGCAAGGCTGTGGCCATTGGAAAATTGTCCGGCGCCGTGGGGACTAGCGCCCACCTTTCTCCGCAAGTCGAAGCCTTTGTTTGCAAACAACTCGGCCTGCGTCCCGCGCCAATTGCCACGCAAGTTGTCCAAAGAGATTTGCATGCCGAGTTCATGAACACCCTGGCGCTTGTGGGCGCAAGCATTGAACGCTGGGCCACCGAATTCCGCCATCTGCAGCGAACTGAAGTTCTGGAAGCAGAAGAGTTTTTTGCAGTCGGCCAAAAAGGATCGAGCGCGATGCCGCACAAACGCAATCCGATCACTGGCGAACGCTTGACCGGTCTGGCTCGTGTGCTGCGCGGCAATGCCATTGCTGCCATGGAGAACGTTGCCCTTTGGCACGAACGCGATATCAGCCACAGTTCTGTTGAGCGCATCATCTTTCCCGATTCCTGCACCTTGCTCGATTACATGCTCGTCACTTTGTCGAAGCTCACCGAAGGGCTGATTGTCTATCCCGAGAATATGAAGCGCAACATGGGGCTCACGCTAGGCATGTGGAATTCTCAAACCATTTTGCTGGCGCTCATTAGAAAGGGACTGACCCGTGAAGAAGCATATGAATTGGTGCAACGCAATGCCATGAAGACGTGGCAGGCCAAGCATGCCGGCAGTGCCGGTGCCGATTTTAAAACGCAACTGTTGAGTGATCCCGATGTTGCCAAGCACCTATCGCGCGTCGAGTTGGACAAGCTTTGCAATCTCGACTTTCATTTTAAACAGATTAAGGCCCGGTTTAAGAAGCTGGGCCTGTGAAGTTGACTGCCTAAGCAAGGTTGACGGCACCCAAGGCAGGGGATAGCTTCATTACGGATAAATCTATGATTGCAACTACAGCCAATAAGACCAATTCAGCGCCCACTTTCCGCGTTGGAGATGAACGCTTGATCAAGGTCACTTCCAGTGCCGCCCAAAAGGTGAGTTCGCTCCTTGCCCGGCAGGGACGCACTCAAGGTGTGCTTCGGGTGGCGGTGGTGGGTGGTGGTTGTTCTGGATTGCAATACAAAATGGATTTGCAGGATGGCCCGGCCAATCGGGATATTATGGTCGAATCCAGCGGCATCAAAGTCGTGGTGGACCCGAAGAGCGCACTGTACGTCACTGGCAGTGAATTGGATTATCTGGACGCTTTGCAAGATGGCGGATTCAAAGTGAAAAATCCCAATGCTGCAACGAGTTGTTCGTGCGGCGAGAGTTTCAGCGCTTAATTAATTTACCCGATCCGCTCACAATAAGTTCGCGGCTGTTATTCAAATGATCGATAACTTCGCCTTGCTGAACGAGCCACGGCGTTCTTGGATTGATCCTGACGCACTCAAAACCAAGTTTCTCGCGCTCTCTTCTGAAGTTCATCCGGATCGCGTCCACAACGCTTCTGAAGCTGAGAAGCAGGCAGCTAATCAACGCTATTCAGAATTGAATGCTGCTTACAATTGCCTGCGTGAGCCAAAGGAACGCCTGCAACATCTCCTGGAATTGGAACTCGGCACAAAGCCAAAAGACATCCAGCGCATTCCGGCGGGAACGATGGATGAGTTTTTTGAAGTGGGTCAACTTTGCCGTCAGGTTGATACATTCCTTACGGAAAAGAGCAAAGTTACTTCACCTATGTTGAAGGTACAACTCTTCGAACGTTCTCAGGAATGGACGGATAAACTCAACACGCTTCAGCAAAAGATAAATGCACGGCGTGAGACCGTAATCTCAGAGTTGCAAGCCATGAATCCGGCATGGGAAGCAGGTTTAAACAATAGCATAGAGAGAAAGCCTTTGCTCGAACGACTGGAAGAAATTTATCGTCTCTTAAGTTATTTTGCCCGGTGGTCGGAACAAATTCAGGAGCGAATCGTTCAACTATCTTTTTGACCATGCACAAACTCCTTTATCTTTTCGTCCTTTCACTTTCGTTGAATCTCAGCGCAGCCGAAAGTTGGCAGTCCGCAATGAGCAGAATGCCATTGCAAGTGAAGGTTGCGGAATTGAACCGAACGAACTGCGTAGATATCCTGTTACGCTCATTTCAATCCAATGACACGGTCAAGGCTCTGATTTTTATGCCGGGAGCAACAGATGAGTTTTATATGTTCCGTCGCGCCAAGGCGGTAGTGACCAATGCTTCCCCTTCCCTTTTGGATGCCATTAATGCGTTGACGAATCAAACATACATCCGCGCTACATTTCTACCGCCTTATCTCCTGCTCCACACCGATGAAGATCCACTCAACCCGCTATCGCAGATTAAAAATAAACCAACGGCTGATAAATTGAGGCAAAGACCTTTTGTGCCTTACGTGCTATACAATGATCGGGATTGGGATTTTCTGCGACCGGTAATTGCCAAAAAGACCGGCGCTTTCATGGTTCCTAAAAGTCATTCGGTAGATTCCTTCCATTTTTACCGACACAGCTTTGCCGCCTGGAACCTGACTTGTTGGGAAGCCTTGGAAGCCATTTCCCTGGCTGGCAAAACGAAATTCACAGTCAGTTGGAAGATGATAACTTTTGAGGGAGACGAACGCTTAAGGGCAACACCACACCTCGATAGTTATCCGCGAAACTAGAGGGTGTACTTAACTTTGTTGGTGTAAGCTGTTGGATGATAGAACGAGGTAATTATCCGAGTGATGTGAGTGATGAGGAGTGGGCCTTTGCGGCTCCGTATTTATGTTTGATGCGCGAGGATG
>JAQGPC010000309.1 GCA_028293285.1 Pedosphaera sp. | reverse complement strand
GGAAAATAAATTACGCGAAAAATTTGGCACGAAGGTGCGTCTTAAATATGCGCTGGGAAAAGGTTCGTTGGAGATCGCATTTTTTAATGATGAGGACTTGGAACGTTTGCTGCATATCGTTGGAGTGAAGGCTGACTAAACCCACGACCTGCCTAATCAGATACTCTATGAATACGCCTGAATTACGGGAACGTTGCGCCCAAGGATTGCTCGCCGTGGCAAATCGCGTGCGCGAATTGTCGGCGTTTGTCGGCCTCGATGGTTTTGTGGATGAGATTATCCACGTGGTTGATAAAAGGGATAATGCGGAGGTTTTTCACCGGCTGGCCACGATCACTAAAATGGCCGATCGACTCGCGGGAGCGGCAGGGCAAAGCACCAACATCGAATTGGTGAAGCAACTGACGAAGCTGGGCGGCAATGGGCCGATCATGGCGAATGCGCTGGCGAGTTTTGGGATGCGGGTGACTTATGTGGGAACGCTGGGATATCCGGTGCTGCATCCGGTGTTCGAGAGCTTTTCGCAACGCGCGGAGGTCTATTCCATTGCTGAACCGGGGCACACGGATGCGCTGGAATTTGAGGACGGAAAGATCATGCTGGGCAAACATTATCCGCTCAAAGAAGTCACGTGGGCGAATATCCAGTCGAGGTTTGGCCGGGAGAAATTTGAAGCGAGGTTTAGGAGCGCGGACCTGATCGGTTTTGTGAATTGGACGATGCTGCCGTACATGAGTGATATTTGGGCGGCGATGCAACGGGAGCTTTGTCCGTCGCTTACTGGAGCGAGGCGCAAGATGTTCTTTGATTTGGCTGATCCCGAAAAACGAACAAAAGAGGATATTGCGCGCGCGCTGGAATTGATTGTCGGGTTTGAAAAATATTTTGATGTATTGTTGGGATTGAATGAGAAGGAGGCGTTTGAGATAGGCGAAGTTTTGGGATTGAGGGTGAAAGACCATTCGCCGGAAGGACTTTGCACGCTCACTGCTGAAATCAACCGGTGTCTGCCAATTCATACGCTGGTGGTGCATCCGGTTACTTATGCTTTGGCGTCCAGCAAACAGGTGGTTTCACTGGTGAAGGGACCGTTCATCAGCAAGCCGTTGATTACTACTGGAGCTGGAGACCATTTTAACTCGGGTTTCTGCCTGGGGAAATTGCTGGGATTTGAAAATGATCTTTGCGTGCTGACCGGGGTGACGACGAGCGGTCATTATGTGCGGACGGGGTTGAGTCCCACGATCAATGATTTGGTGGGGACGTTGCGCGATTGGCCGTCAAAATAGCGGGTTGCTCCCAGGAGACTATAGATTCATAATATTCCGAGACATGATTTTAAAAGTCGTCAAATATGGGGAACCGGTGCTGCGTAAAAAGGGTGAGCGTGTGGAAACGATAACGCCTGAAATTAAGGGGTTTATCGAGGACATGTTTGAGACGATGTACGATTCGCGGGGCATTGGATTGGCGGCCCAGCAAGTCGGCAAGGCAGTCCAGGTGACGGTGATCGATGTGCGTGGAATAACGGATCGGCCTTCCACTTTGGAACTGGATGGAAAGTCGGCGGATGTGGACGAGTTCATGCCGTTGGTATTGATTAATCCGGAAGTCAAGCCAGTGGGCAAGCCGGTGGCAGGTCCCGAAGGTTGCCTGAGTTTTCCGGAGGTGTTTGCGGAAATCGCGCGGCCGGAATCGGTGGATGTGACCGCGCTGGACAAGAGTGGGAAACGGTTTGAATTTCGGTGCGGGGGGTTATTGGCGCGGGCCGTGCAACATGAAACGGACCATTTGAATGGCATTCTATTCATTGACCGCATGGATAAGGAAACAAAGCAAGAATTGAAGCCGGAGTTGGATGAAATTCAGGCCAAGACCAAAGCGGTATTGGAGAAAAAAAAGAGCTGAATTCCTGAGGGAATCCAGCTCGAGAGAATGGCAAAGGTTTAGTAAACCTTCCGCAGGTTGGACGGTAGAATATTCAATTCGCTGCGATATTTGGCCACGGTGCGGCGGGCGATGACGATTCCCTTTTCTTGAAGCATCTTCACGATTTCCTGATCTGAAAGCGGACGATTGGGATCTTCCTTGCGGAACATTTCAGCGATCATGTCCTTGACGCTGGTGTTGGACAGACCTTCGCCCGAGGCAGTTTGAATGCCGGCGGTGAAGAAATATTTCATTTCGAAGATGCCTTGAGGCGTCTGCATGTATTTGCTCGAAACGGCACGGCTGACGGTCGTTTCATGCACACCGACGGCTTCGGCCACCTGCACCATGGTCAGCGGTTTAAGGAAGGCCACACCCTTGTCCATGAACTCGCGCTGCCGTTTTACAATCTCGAGGGCGATGTTCAGGATGGTTTGCTGGCGTTGATGGAGACTCTTAATTAGAAATTTTCCAGCGCGAATTTTTTCCCGGATGTAGTTAATGACTTCCGAAGAGTTACCAGCCTGAGCCATCAGGTCTTTGTAGGTATTGCTGATGCGCAGATGGGGAATTTGTTCATTGTTGGTGGTGACGGCAAAGTCATCACCGACACGATGGACAAAAACTTCTGGTAGAATGTATTGATTATTATCCGAAAGGTAGGCACGGCCCGGGCGCGGTTCCAAACGGCCAATGCAACCGATGGCTTCCTGCACATCTTCCACGTCCAAACCCAAACCGCGGGCAATTTCCGGTATGCGGCGCTTGCCCAACGCGTCCATGTAATCCTTGATGATCCGATATTCGAGGGAATCATGCTGGCCGCTTCGTTCCAACTGAAGCAAGAGGCACTCCCGCAGATCGCGCGCGCCTACTCCGGGCGGATCAAAACTTTGAATGACTTTTAAAACTTCTTCGATCTTGGCAGCGGGGATGTTGGTGGTAAAGGCGAGTTCGTCAACATTGGTTTTGAGATAACCATAATCGTCAATATTGCCGATCAAGAGCTCTGCAATTGGGCGCTTTTCTTCGTTCAGATCGGATTCGCGCACCTGCTCGATCAACACCTCTTGCAGGGAAGTGCTGGCGACAATGGAATCGAACATGAACTGGCGTTTCTCTTCTTCTTCAGCCGACTGGCGCATCGGCATGTTGGTCTGGGCGAAATTATCGCGCCATTCCTGGTCGAGTTGGGCCAATTTCTCGAATTCAGCCATGAAATCGTCCGCTGGGCCTTCGGGTTTTTCGGTAGCTGGATCGAATGTGGTATCGGCTGGGGGTTCGGCAGGATCTGAACTTTCGATGGGCTCGCCGTCATCGTTCTTCTTCTCAATTTGATCGGCTTCTGGAACCGCCATCTCTTCCAAGACAGGATTTTGCTGTAACTCCTGCTCAACCAACGCCTTCAATTCCAGCGTTGGCGCTTGCAATAATGCCAGCGACTGCTGCATCTGGGGCGACAGCACCAACGACTGAGTCAGACGCTGCGCCAGTTGTAAACCTTGTGCCATGTCCTCTGATATTAAACGACAGTTTTAATAGCTCAAGAACGAATTGGTCTGATTTTTGCTTCACCTCCCTTTTCGATTGACAAAATTATGGATTATTGGACGAAAACTCAGGTAGTGAACCGTTGTCCTGAGTGGTGACTGCGATATCCTGAGGGGTGATTTTATTTTAATTCTTAGCCGAAAAAAGTTGCCGCTAAGAAGCGTGACCACTACGGTCATCGTGTGGCCGTTCAACTAACCATTTTGGGAAGCGGTTCCAGCGGCAACTGCGCCTATCTGGAAACCGATGAAACACGCATTTTGATCGATGCGGGTTTCAGTGTTCGCCAGGTTCGGCAACGACTGGCCACGATTGGGCGCGCACCAGAAGGGCTTTCCGGGATTCTGGTCACTCACGAGCATACGGACCACATCAATGGATTGATTGGACTCAGTTCCAAACTCAACATTCCCATTTATTGCAACCGGTTGACCAAAGAGGCGATTGAATTTCAACTGGAATCCAAGTTTGATTGCAGGATTTTCAGCACCGGCGCGAGTTTTGAAGTGGGAGATATTGGAGCGGAGACATTCAGTATTCCTCACGATGCGACTGATCCGGTAGGTTTTCTTTTACGTACGGCAACTGCCAAAATTGGATTTCTGACCGATCTGGGTCACGCCACCAAACTTGCTTTGGAACGAGTCAGAGAGGCGAATGTCCTCGTGCTTGAATCCAATCATGATTTGAAATTGTTGCAGGAGTCCAGTCGGCCTTGGAGTTTAAAGCAACGCATTGCGGGCCGCCATGGGCATCTTTCCAACACTGATGCAGCCGATGCAGCCCAAGAGATCATGTCAGCAGACCTGCGACATGTTTATCTCGGTCATCTCAGCCGTGAATGTAATCGGCCCGAATTGGCGCAGAGGGTTATGTGTGAACGATTGAAAAAAATCGGAGCTAATCACGTGCGCGTTGAATTGACTTCACAAGATACTCCCTGCCCCACCCTGTCACTGGTTCAACAGCTTTCTTCCCGCCAAATCCAGCAGGTGCTTTTCTAGCATTAGGCTGAAATTAGTTTTACTTCGGGGCAAAGATTTTCGTGTACACCGAGCGAATATTTTTTCGAAACTTCGCAATGGCCGCCTGAAAATCTTCGGGTGTGGCAAATCCACATCGGATGGCGACCCGATAATAAGGTTCTGCTTCGGTCGGTAACACGGTTTCACCTTCAAAGCTCCAGCGGCGTAAGATGCCTTCCACGCGCCTAAGCTGGCGGTAGTTCTCAATGAGAATGTCTGCGTTGGGAAGGACTCCTGCATCCTTGCCGCGCATCAAAGCGCGAAGTGTGTTCGCCTCGTGCCAACCATTTGCCAATGAGAGCATTTGAGCGATGAACTCAGCGTCCATCAGACCACCGGCACCGGTCTTGATTGCCAAGGCATCCTGTCCTGAGGGTGTTCGTTCTTTTTCAATGCGCTGACGCATGTGATGGATCTGCTCTTTCCACTTTGGGGTATAAGCCGCCAAGCCGGTCTTCAATGGTGCAGACTTTAGTTTGCTGGATTTTAAATTTCCTCCTGCTGGTGATGGTGAATTGACCTTAAAAGCAGAAGAAACATTATCTGCTCGAAAGTCAGTCAAGGCCGAGACCATATCTTGAAAACGTCGTCCCAAATCCATGTCTCCAGCGACGGGACGAGTGCGGGAGATGGATTGAATTTCCCAAAGCTGGGCGCGATGCCGATAATAATCCTCATAGGCATCCAGGTTATTAACGAGAAGTCCTTTCTCACCATCGGGTCGGAGGCGAGCATCGGTGACAAAGGCGATTCCCAGTTCGGTGCGGCTGGAGAGAATATCCATTACTTCGGTGGCCAGACGTTGGAGCTTTGGTAGATCTTTGGCCTTCGCATCCGTCACAAAAATAATATCCAAGTCCGAACCATAATTGATTTCAGATCCGCCCAACTTCCCGAGGCCGATAATAACCAGCGGAGAACTCTTTAATTTATTTTTTCGCAGAACAACTTCGAGAGCATATTGAAGGCAGGCATCGGCCAAGGCGGAAAGCTCGGTCAGGTTTTGCTCGAAGTCGGCCAGACCCAGGATATCGCGAAGACCAATGCGCATCAGTTCGGCTTGATGATAGCGCCGCAACCATATGCGCTGGTCGGGATCATTTTTGCCATGACGCAAATCTTCCAAAGTCTCTTCGGTGTTTTTTCGCTGACGAAGTCGGCCACTTAATACCAACTCATCAACCAAATCCGGAGTATGAATTGCGATTTCAGCAAGAAATTCGGAGCGATCGAATAGCAAGATTAGCAACTCGAACAAAGAAGGATTGCTGTTCCAGGTTTCAAATAGCATCGCTCGTGTGCCATACGCAGTAATGAAACTATCGAGACGGGTAAGCACACGGTCAGGATCGGAAAGAATATGCGATTTTTTGTTCGAGTCTTTCGTCTTGGCGTCCTGCCTGGGGCAAAGCGCGAAGAATTTTGGCAAAAGCTGCAGGGCCAAATCCACGGTGCGATTGCTTACATGCACGTAACCGGGGCCGTAGGCAAATTCGTTTAAAAGCCGGAATGCCTGATCCACGTGCTTGAAGGAATGCCGCTGTAGAATATTTTTCCATTCGGCTTCGGCACCGGCAAAGTCGCGCGGAAGCGGGGTTTCCGACTCAGGAACATCGGCTTTCAGCAATTTATCATAGACCCGACGCACCTGTTGCGTGTGTTTTTTCAGAGTGACTTCAAAGTCCTTCAGCTTGGGAAATCCCATCAGAGCGGCCAGTCGCTCTTGGGCTGGCCGAGATACGGGAATCGTATGAGTTTGAAGATTGTCCTCCATTTGTAACCGATGCTCAACATCGCGAAGAAAACAATAAGCTTCGGCCAACATGCGAGCTTCTTCCGGTAAAAGCAGGTTGTATTGCACCAGCTTCTCAAGTCCAGGGAGTGTTTGCGCTCCTTGCAAGAAAGGGATTCGTCCGCCGTGGAGCAACTGCAGGGTTTGCACGACGAATTCTATTTCACGGATTCCACCGCGGCCGAGCTTTACGTTGCGATCCAGTTCACCGGCTTTTACCACTTCTTTTTCGATGCGGTCTTTCATCGCCGCCACTTCCCGCAAGACCCCTCCGCCTAATGATCGCGGATAACGAAACGGTTGAATCATTTCCAGAAAATCGGCTGCCAAAGACTTATCTCCAGCCACGCAACGGGTTTTGATCAACATCATCCGTTCCCAAGTCTGTCCCCATTGCGCATAATAATTTTCGTAGCTGGCGAGTGAACGGGCAAGCGGCCCGGAATCCCCTTCAGGACGTAAACGCAAATCGATGCGGTAGAACGTGCCTTCGGCAGTCATGCGACTGACTTCAGCGATAAAATTTTCAGACAGCCGGTTGAAAAATTGGTGATTGGAAAGATTACTACTGGCTGCCTTGCCTTTGGTGGGTGGAGTTTTGAAAACCTGACCTTCATCGGTATAGACGAAAATCACGTCCACATCGGAACTGTAATTCAATTCCTGTCCGCCCAATTTACCCATGCCGAACACGGAAAAGCCAGTCTGCTGCCAGTGTCCTTCGGCATCCTGATGATAAGGTGTGC